>CAIVNC010000057.1 GCA_903907165.1 Candidatus Buchananbacteria bacterium | reverse complement strand
TGTCCATAATGAGGCGTGCCAGTAGCAAACGGCGGGCCGTCATAAAAATTAAAAACCGGGCCATTTTTGGTCGCCTCGAGAGTCTTTTCAAATATTCCTTTTTCTTGCCAAAAGTCTTGAATGGCTTTTTCCCGTTCAACTACGAGATTAGATTTGCTTTCTGTCGCCATAATATTAATATTTATAGTTTTAAATTTGCTCTTATCTTACAATTTTATTGGGTTTTAGTCAATAAAAAAAGAACCCTTGAGGACTTTCGAATGAAAGTGGGTTCTTACCATAAAACAGCCGATGTTCAACTCTTGGTTTCTTTCGGATTGTAACTTTTACAGTCATCCCAGGACTTGGCGACAGCGCGGACATGCTCGTGTAATTCCTTGCGACTTTTCCCGCCGACATACAATGAGTGACTTAGATCAAAATCAGTGGCCCACATTGAAAGGCCTGGCAGGAAATAAGGGGTGTCGCAATGCTTTATGCTCCCCATAATTTCCCGGCTTTCTTTTTCATAGCATGTCTCGGTATAAATGCAAAACCCAGACCAAAGGACACCGACAATCAAAAGAGTGGCGCCCAATGAAGCCATTTTTTTGGGAAAGAGTCTTCCGTGAATTCCCTCGTCACACAGTATCAGTAAAAGTATTACGACACCGACGACAAGAAGGAGTGTCCCCAAGGAAACCATAGACTCCCACAAAGTAGGCGTAATCATGATTTTTTCCTTCCATATTATTAATGTACCAATTCGCCAAAGGCGAAATTACAATCTGCATTGTAATGCTATTTTATACTTCTCATTGAAATTTTTGTCAAGTATTTTGAATTATTTTATTTAAATTTAGATTAAATTAATGGATTTGTATTCCGCATCCTGCATCCCCGCGAGCATTGAAAACCCCAACTACAAAACCAAACGGAAAGAAGACGGTTTCCGGCAACCATATGCCAGCAGGCAGATGGTTGCGATAGGAAAAGATTTCACCTGAAATATTACTTACCTTAAAAAAATCAATAAGGAATTGTAATATTGAATTGAAATCTAGTCTTCTTGTAGTGAAGTGTTTTGTCTGGGGTTTTCACCTGCTTGCAAGATTTTTTGGTGCCGGCTTTTTTCTAAAAAAAGCGGCGAAGAATGGAAGTTAATCTGGATCCCCGCATACGCGAGGATGACACAAATACGAAATTTGGATCCTGGATCAAGTCCAGGATGACAGCCAAAAATAGTCAATAAAAAAATCCGCCCCTATTCGAGACGGATTTTGACTATTTTTTATTCCTCCCAAGTAATTGCTTGAACTGGGCAAGAAGCAGCTGCTTCGTCGATTTGTTCTTTCAAGATATCATAATCAGCTTGTTGAACTTGAGCTTTACCGCCTTCTACTTTGAAAACTTCTGGGCAGATGGCTTCGCAACCACCGCAACCGATACAGCTATCATTTACTACTGGTTTCATAATTTTTATTTATTTCTTAATTGATGTTAAAATTTCCGTCACCTTTTCGGCTAATTTGCTTGGCGTAAAACTGGACTTGATCAGATAACCGTCGGCTCCAAGTTTGTGGGCTTTATCGATTTCACTTTTCTGAGTCAGATTACTCCAGACATAAACTAAAGTTTTTCCCTTAAGGTTTTTGTCTTTCTTTAACTCCGCCAAAACCGCGTAACCATCCATATCCGGCATTACTAGATCAAGAAGCACCAAAGTTGGCTTTTCTTTTTTAACCAGATCCAAAACCGTCTGCCCGTTTCCAGCGGTCAGCAGATTAAAACCAGAAGTTTTGAGTTTGAGGCTGAATATTTCCATCAAATCTGGCTCATCTTCAGCCAACAAAACTTTTGCCTTACTTATTTCCATATTTTAATTATATCACAACAAAACCTGAGCGACAATTACATTTCCTTGAGGCTCTCGATGCCTAGCAACTTTAAACCATTTTTTAGGGTCTGACCAGTCGCGAAACACAAAGCTAAACGAGCTCTCTTAGTATCTGCCTCAGCTGACAAGATCGGAACTTTTTGATAAAAGTTGGAAAAAATTCTTGACAACTCAAACAAATATTTGGCAATCACACTCGGTTCCAATTCTTCAATCGCTTTTTTCACTTCAACAGAAAAATCAGCGATCTTGAGCATCAAAGTTTTTTCAATTTCTTGATTTAGTTTGGCATATTCAGCGCCACTATAAGCATTTTTACCTTTCTTAAGTAAACTATTGATACGACTGCAAGTATACTGAATGTATGGACCGCTATAACCGTCAAATGATAAGGCCTCTTCAATGTCAAAAGTGATCACGCTATTATTACCAACTTTCAACATATTAAACTTGATCGCCGCGAGAGCAATCTTTTGAGCTGTAGTTTTAATTTTCTTTTCTGTCCAGTCGGTATGACGTTTACTAGTTTCAGAAATAGCACGAGTTACAACCTCATTATAAAAATCTTCAAACAAAACTGCGTTGCCCGCTCGAGAAGCCATCGCTCCTTCTTTTAGCGTAACAAATTCATATGGCACATGAACTAATTTTTCATTAAAACCCATGATTTTCAAAGTCTGAAACAACTGCTGGAAATAAAACGACTGCCGAGAATCAACAACCACTAAACTCTCTTTGATTTTTTTATACTTCTTGAATTTTAATTGCGCCAAAGCAATGTCTTTGGTCGAATAGAGGGAAGAGCCATCCGATTTCAAAAGCAAAAATTGTTTTAAGTTATATTTTTCCAAATCAATAATCGTCGCGCCTTGAGATTTTTCGGCAATGCCGCGAGCAAGCAGATCAGCGACAACTTTTTTGCCAGGCTTTTCTACTTCACTCTCATAAAAAACATCATCGAATTCAGCGCCAATTAATTTGTAAATATAATTAAATTGATCAAGACTCCATTTTCTAGTTTTTTGCCAAAGAGTCATCCATTTTTTATCACCGCTTTCTAACTTTTGCAAAACTTCATCGGCCTCTTTTTTATATTCTGGATTAGCTTCAATTTTTTGAACAGCTTCAGTGTAAATCTGACCAAGATATTTGCCTTTATTTTCTGGCAACTCATCATGGCTGTGAAATTTATCCAAAGCCCACAAACATTTAGCCACATGAGAACCAATATCTCCCAAATAATTTACAGCTGTTACTTTATAACCACAAAAACGAAAAAGATTAATGAGAGAGCCCCCCAAAAAAACATTGCGAGAATGACCAATATGAAATTCTTTGTGGGTGTTTGGTTGAGAATACTCGATCATAATCTGATCATGGCTAATATTCAGCTGCCCATAGTCCTCTTTTTCTTTGAGCACGCCGGGCAAAATCATTCGACTCAGCACGCTAGCGTCTAAAAAGAAATTTAAATATGGTCCGACATTTTGGATAGATTTGATAATCCCGCCAGTTGGAATCGCTTCTTTAATTTCTTGAGCAATTTGATTGGGCGAGCGACCGATTAATTTGGCAAAATAAAAACAAGGCACAGCCAAGTCTCCCATTTCTGGATTTGGCGGCACTTCAAAGTCAATTTTGGCGTTACTTAAATCGCGATCAATAGCATGGGCGATTTGTTCCAGAATCTGACCTTTTATTTTGTCGATGGCGTATTTCATATTTCTTTAATTTATAATTTATTCTAGCATATTTGCTTGATTTTGGCAATAAAAAAATCTCGGCAATGAATCTGCGGAGATAGTTTTTGTTTCTAAATATAATTTTATTACTGCTTTTCATTCGAGCTGCTCTGACTGTCCATTCTGACTGGCTTATCGAAAGCAACAAAGTGCAAATGACCGGTCGGGGTCAAATATTCAGCATTTGCCACGACCATCTTCTTTTGGCTTGATTTACAGCCAAAAAAGAAACCAATTAACACAAAAAGTGCAAATAAAATGCAGAGCTCCAATCTTCTGTTCATTGCCTAACCACCTTTCGCGCTTAGACATTTCAAAATGAAACCATTTATCTGACTAGAATTATACAATTATTTTAGAAAAAGGTCAAATAAAAAAGCGACTACTAACTGCGTAGCCGCTGAACTTCTTTTTGCACTTGTTTTAAACATCAACCCTTCTTGCGATCCAAGAACGCTTGACCTTTGCCTACGTTGGTGCTGACTGGCTCGCCCTTAGCGCACTGTGGGCAATCGGCTTCCGCGTGGGCTTCAAACGTGACATTAACCAATGAGCGGAAACGTCTCACGTCGAGATCCTCCATTGTAACGCCACCGCGATTACAAATCGCCGCCACACCAACAACCTGAAATTGATACGGCTCTTCCAGGGCAACGACTTTTTTGACAGTCTCGCCCATATTGACGATATCCTCAACCACCAGAACTTTGCGGCCCTTGATCAGCTGATCTTGACCGCGTTTGATGACGAATCCCGTGTGACGCAGGATCAGTTCTTCACCAGCCTTTACCTCAATATTACTGGCTCCCGGCAAGGAAATGGTTGTGGCTTCCTTGGGTTTAAAAACCGATTGCTCGTCGCGCTCGGCGTAGACGGCCAAGACTTCTTCCTCCTTCATTTGAGTCAGCCAGTAGGCAACCCAAGTGGCGAGGATGATACCGCCCTTTTCCGGACCGATGACAACATCAATGTCAACGTCGAGAAAACGTGAGGCCATTTCTTTACAGATTCGAGAAATTGCCGCGTTGACATGAGGATACAGAGCATCCTTGTTGATATACAGCGGCCCATGTTTAGTGGAGACATAGACGAAGTGGCCAGACATCACGGCCTTAAACTCATCCAAGAGCCGTAGAACGTCCTTCTCACTCATGTTTACTTCCCAAGGCTTATTCATGATACCCTCCTCCATTTCCGCTATTACTAGCGAGTTTTTGAAACAGGATTTCTTCCATCCAGTTACGCTGTCTTGGGCAGACAGGCCAAAATTTGGTTGTGATAATCCAGAGCCTGCTTGCGCGGATCGGGTTTGTAGATAACGCCACTTGAGACGTTGATCAAGAACCCGCTTCCGGTGCTGTCCATGCCGTTTTTGACCGACTTCTCTAGGTCTCCGCCCTGAGTTCCAACGCCGGGAATCAGGATGGTCATGCCATCGCCGATTTCTCGACGAACAACTTTGAGCTGTTCCGGAAAAGTCGCTCCGACCACGAGACCACAATTGCCGAGTTCGTTCCATTCACTGGCGATATTGCGCGCCAAGAGTTGAAACACCGGAAAGTCGCCGTTGCGATACATATCTTCTCCGCGGATTTTCACAATCAACTCCTGAATCTCCTCGGCGCCCTTGTTGCTGGTATGGCAAAGGATGAAAATCCCCTTGTCAACCAGATTAAGGAACGGCAGATTGGCCTGTCGCCCGAGATACGAATGAATCGTCATGGCATCGCCGCCATAGTAATTAAACTCGCGGACATAGCCCGCATTCGTCTTGCCGATGTCGCCTCGCTTGAAGTCGAGAATGACGAGCACTTCAGGGAATTTTTTATTGATGTATTCAATAATATCCCTGAGCACCTCCAACATCATCGGCGACTCGCTGAAAAAAGCGATGTTCGGCTTGAAAGCGCCAACAATGTCGCCGGTCTGGTCAACGATCCATTTGAGAAACGCCAGTGTTGCGTCGAGAGCGTTATTATTCTCATCTTTGAAGCGTTGTGGGATCATTTCCCAGTCTGGATCGAGACCAACACACAAAAACTTCTTTTTGGCTTGTTGCTGACCAAGAATTTCCTGAAAGATTCGGGAAGACATGAGACTATCCTTTCTGAAAAGAGCGTTTGCTAATCTATCATAGACCTAGCAGTGGCTCAAATTTACAATAAATTGGGGTGAAAGTCAAAAACTATCCCCGAAAGGATAGTTTTCTTATGTGCCCAGGGCGGGAGTCGAACCCGCATGACATCACTGCCGAAGGATTTTAAGTCCTTTGTGTCTACCAATGTCACCACCTAGGCATATTAAACTAAAAACTCTTAACTGCTAACAATTAACTACAAATAATAGCCAACTGTAAATTGTTAAGAGTTTTCTTGAGCGGCGAAAGGGATTCGAACCCTCGACCTCTTCCTTGGCAAGGAAGCGTTCTAGCCAACTGAACTACCGCCGCAAATAAACGGTAAAAACATTATAACCCAAGATTAGGAAATTGTAAAGACCCTAATTTAGATATAATTTAACAATTTTATTTCCCCGTAAACTTTCCCACCAACTCATCCAACTTCGCAAAAATAGCCGAGTTATCTTTTCGATCATACTGACTCAAATTCCTTTCCAGCTCCGGCAACTTAGCCACAAATTTATCAAAGCCATCTTTGGTAAAATCTAATTGATACAAACCGTAACCCATTTTCTGTAAATACTCAGCATTAATCACCTGTTCAACTTGTTTCTTGAGTGGCACTGCGAGATATGGCTTACTAAGATAAAGCGCTTCGCTAATTAAGCTTAGTCCTGCTGTAGCGATAATCCCCTTGCAATTAGCCAGATATTTCAACCAATCTTCCTGAGAATACTTTTTAAATTCAACATTGCCATCAACACCTTCTTTGTGGTCACCAAGAAAAACTACAAATTTAAAATTTGGATAATTTTTTAACACTTCCACGATGTGATCAAACTCGGAATTTTGATAAACCAGGAAATAATCCTCTTTCTTCGGTTCTAGAGCCATAATTTCGCGACGAACAATGGGCGGAAAAACAAAAGTGTTCTTCTTTTTGATTGGCGTTTCAAAAAATGAAGTGACGAGATAACTATCTGCTCCCCAAACCATAGACTTGATCACAACCTTGTCGGCCATCAAATCTCTCGTGTACCGCCAAGGTAATTTGATTTTAGCGTTGGTAATTTGATGCTGATTATCTAGGGAAATTAAAGGCACTTTTTCGGTTTTGGCCATGAGGGCTGACATCGGTTCAAAATCAGTAATTACCACATCAGGGCCAAATTCCTTGAATATTTTGTTTAATTTAAGCCAATTTTTTGACTGACTAGCCATTTTTTGAGCATTTTGAAAAAAGGTTCGCCAATAAACCAGCTTATTATCTTTATAGTAAAGTCCTAAACCTGGTATTTCTACTACCTTGAAATCTTTTTCCAATAAAAATAAGGCTTGACCATAAGTAAAAACCAAGATTTCGTGTCCCATTTCCTTCAGATGATCCAAAACTTCGTGGCTTCTAGCGGCATGGCCAAAGCCCTGCCCTGAGATGCCATATATTATTTTTGCCATAGATTACTTTATTTCAGATTATGCTTAATTTACGCTTTTCTAATTTTAAAATCAAGTCTCTAATTATTATAACAACAATTTGTCATTTTGGCACCCAAATGATAAGATAAAGGCATGGAAAATGAAGAAGACAATAGAATCACTACACCTGAAGAAGCTCCGATTGACCGCTTATTTGATGCAACTTTGCGTCCGCAGAGCCTAGATGAATATGTCGGCCAAGAGAAAATCAAAGAAAATCTCAAAATTTTCATTGAAGCTGCCAAATCTCGAGAAGAAGCTCTGGAGCATGTTTTGGTTTTTGGCCCTCCAGGACTAGGAAAGACCACTCTCGCTCATATTATTGCCAACGAAATGGGCAGTAACATCAAAATCACCTCCGGACCAGCTATTGAACGCACCGGGGACCTAGCGGCGATCCTTACCAACCTCTCCGAGAGAGATATTCTTTTTATCGATGAAATTCACCGACTTAATAAATCGATCGAGGAAGTGCTTTACCCGGCCATGGAAGACTACGCTCTTGATATCGTCATCGGCAAAGGCCCTTCGGCGCGAACCTTGCGCCTGGACTTGCCCAAATTCACTCTCATTGGCGCTACTACCAAGATGAGCGGCCTCTCTTCTCCACTCCGAGATCGTTTTGGTAGCGTTTACCGCCTCAATTTTTATCTACCGGAAGAAATCAAACAGATCGTCACTCGTGCCGCTCGCATTTTTAATATTGAAATCGAACCAGATGCCGCCGAAGAGATCGGCAAACGCTCTCGTCAGACACCTCGCATCGCCAATCGTCTCCTGAAACGCGTTCGCGACTTCGCTCAAGTCAAAAAAAATGGTAAAATAGATAGAGAAACTGCTCACGAAGCTCTTGAAATGCTCGATGTCGACTCTTGTGGTCTTGATGGCCTCGATCGTCGCATGCTCATGACTATGATCGAGAAATTTAACGGTGGACCAGTCGGCCTTAACACTCTCGCCTCATCGCTTTCTGAAGAAATGGAAACCATTGAAGACGTCATCGAACCATTCTTACTTCAACTCGGTTTTATTAATCGCACACCACGCGGCCGAGTCGTCACTGATCTCGCCTACACTCACCTTGGACTAGAAACTCCAAGCAACTGGCAAGATAAATTGATTTAAATAAAATATGGTTATTACCTTAATTATTTTTTACTACATCTTTCTAGTTTTTTTGGCATTTTTTGCGCTGTACAGTTTATTTAATATTTTTCACTTGCTAGTTTTCGGATTTTTTACTGCCACTAACGTTTTTATTGTCCTTGCCTACTTGGCAGTTTCTTTTTTATTAATCTCTTTCATCTTTAGCCAGTTTAATACTTTCAATTGGCAACAGCCGTTCATTGATTTTAATAATTTTTTTACCATAAGCTAATGATTCGCAAAAATTATATCCCCAATCAAGAAGGTGATGAAAAAATAATGCTCCATCTGCGCAAGCACTGGTTTATTTTTTTTCGTCTTTATTTCTTTTTTGCAATTCTAGCTGCCATTCCAGCTGTTATAATTTTTGTGCTTGCCTTAAATAATCCCGTTCTATTCTCCAGTGATAAAATGCAAGTCATTCTTAAGGTTGGCATTGATATTTACTATCTAATGATTTTAGTTTTTGCCTTAACTATTTGGACTATTAACTACCTTGATGTCTGGACTATTACTAGCCGAAAGATTATCAGCCGCGATCAACTTGGATTATTTAACCGGGTTGTTTCTGAATTAGAATTAAACCGAATTCAAGATATTACCGCCGAACAAAAAGGTATTCTAGAAACTACTCTTAACTACGGCGACGTCCAAATCCAATCCGCCGGTGAAATTGAACGCTTTACCTTTACTGACATTCCTAATCCCAATGAAGTTGCCAGAATGATTGAAAAAATTAGACAAGATTGCCAACATGAACAACCAGAAAACACCAACCAGCCGGTTTAACTATAATCTGCCAGAAAAACTTATCGCCCAAAAACCGACTTCCCCTCGCGATCACGCTAGGCTGATGGTTATGGATCGTAAAGCTCAAAAAATTGAACATAAAAAATTTTACGAACTGGGAAATTATTTGAACAAGGGTGACGTTATTGTCCTCAATGATTCCAAAGTTATTCCTGCCAGACTTCTCGGAGTCAAAGAAACCGGCGGTCAAGCCGAGATTTTTTTGTTAACAAGAGTTAAGGCAAATATTTGGCAATGTCTTGTCAAGGGCAAAACTCACATTGGCACAAAAGTTATTTTGAGCAAAAAAGTTAGCGCCGAAATTCTGGACAAGCAAGAAGAAATAAATATTGTTAAATTTAATTGCAGTGATAAGAAATTATTTGAGCTAGGACAAACTCCGTTACCGCCGTATATCAAAGCCAAGTCTGACCCGAAAGAATACCAAACGGTTTATGCCAAACATCTTGGCTCGGTTGCCGCTCCTACTGCCGGACTTCACTTTACTCCCGAGCTGATTAAAAAATTAAAAAAGCAAGGTATTAAATTTGTTCACATTACTCTTCATGTCGGTATGGGAACTTTTGCGCCAGTCAAATCAGAATACATTGAAGATCATAAAATGCATCCGGAATTTGTGACAATCACTTCGGCTTCGGCTAAGATTTTGAACGAAGCCAAAAAATCCGGAGCGCGCATCGTTGCTTGCGGAACCACGGCCGTCAGAACACTGGAAGCCTGTACCAAGAAAAAGGAATTACAAGTGACCAATAATTTTATCAATATTTTTATTTATCCTGGCTACAAATTCAAATTCGTCGATACTATCATTACCAATTTTCATTTGCCCAAGTCAACTCTACTGATGCTCATCTCGACTTTCGCCGGTGAAGACTTGATCAAACGCGCTTATCAAGAAGCGATCAAAAAGAAATATCATTTTTACAGCTTCGGCGATGCCATGTTAATTATTTAATTTTTAAATTATGCTTTGGTTGATAATAATTGTCATTGCTTATTTCCTCAATGCGGTAGCCACGACTACTGACAAATTTTTATTATCCAAAAAAATTAATAATCCTGCCGTCTACGCTTTTTTCATCAGCGCGCTTAGCGGCTTGGCGATTGTCCTCGCGCCATTCGGGATGAAATTTATTTATTCTCCAGCACAAATCGGACTTGATTTGCTTTCCGGTGTTGCTTTTACCTTTGCTTATCTTTTTATGTTCAAAGCGCTGAGCAAAAACGAAGCTTCGCGCATCACACCGTTTATGGGCGGCTGGCAACCAATCTTTGTTTTAATTCTAGCTATGATTTTTCTTGGCGAAGTTTTATCCTGGCAAGGTTTTGTCGGCTTTGCTTTGATTATGATTGGCACAATAGTTATCTCTCGCCAAAAAGCTACTACCAAAAATAAAGGCGGTTACACATTAGCCCTTATTGCCACCTTGCTTTTTGCTATTTCTTATACCATGAGCAAATATATTTTTGTCAGCCAAGATTTCGTCACCGGCTTTGTCTGGTCACGCATTGGCACGGCTCTTGGCGCCTTACTTTTTCTTTTTTCTGCTCAAAATCGTCACGACATCAAAGCTCAACTCTCAAGCAAGGACAAACAATCTGGTGGCTTATTCCTTTTCGGACAAACTTGTGGCGCTGTCAGTCTTGTTATGGTTAATTATGCTATTTCAATTTACTCCAGTGTCGCTATCATTAATGCCTTACGTGGCTTAGAGTATGTTTTCTTGCTCATCATCACTTCCACTTTGGCTTTTAAATTTCCAAATGTACTCAAAGAAAAATTTACTACCAAAATTTTAATCCAAAAAATAATTGCCACTGCCTTAATCGTTGCTGGCTTAGCCTTTTTGGTCAAATAACATTTTATGAAAAAAATATTTTCTTATTCTCTCTGGATTGTCGGCCTAGTTATTATCCTACTCGTGATCGGATCATATTTCCTAAATTTTTCTAAACCAAAAGTAGCTTGGGGCGTCACTTTCAGTTCGTATTACGCTGGCACTGAGCTTGGCTTAAATTGGAAAGAGGCTTACACTGCCATTCTAGACGATTTAAAAGTTGATCACTTAAGACTCTCGGCCTATTGGAATGAAATTGAAGTCAAAGAAGGAACCTACGATTTTAGCGATTTGGATTGGCAAATTAACGAAGCTAGCAAAAGAAATGTTGACATCGTCCTAGCTGTCGGCCGTCGTCTTCCTCGTTGGCCAGAATGTCATGATCCTCTTTGGCTAAAAAACGAAACTACTACTGACATTCAAACTCAGCAATTATCTTTTGTCAGCGCTGTAATCAAACATTATCAGAGCAATAAAAATATTTCCGGTTGGCAAATTGAAAACGAACCATACCTTGGCACTTTTGGCGTTTGTCCGCCACTTGATGTCAATTTTTTTAAAGAAGAAATCGCTCTAGCCAAAAGCTTAGATAGCCGACCGGTTATGGTCACTGATAGCGGTGAGCTTAGCACTTGGATTCCAGCTGCCAACAGCGGTGGCGATGTCCTCGGCAGCACTCTTTATCGTGTTGTTTACAATCCATACATCGGTTATTTCCACTGGCCAACACCTCCTGTCGTTTATACCATTAAAGTTGCTCTAATTAAACTATTTTCGCCAATCAAAAAAGTGATCGTCGCCGAATTACAAGCCGAATCCTGGCATAGTGAAAATAAAACCTTGAAAGATATGACCATTGAGGAACATAACGAATCCTTGAGCGTAAAGCAATTAGCCGATAACATTTCTTTTACCAAAAAAGCTGGTTTTGACGAGGCCTATCTTTGGGGGGCCGAATGGTGGTACTATATGAAAACCGTAAAAAACTACCCTGGTTATTGGGATGAGGCCAAAACCCTGTGGCAAAATAATAATTCAATTACCGTCAAATAATGTCTCTCATCGCAAAAATAGCTAAAAATACACTTTATCAAACTGTTGGCAAAGGAATCGGCACAGTCCTGGGCGTGATTACCATTGCCCTTATCACCAGACAACTCGGTCCGACTGGCTTTGGTTATTACACCACCAGCATCACCTTCTTGCAATTTTTTAGCGTCCTGATCGATTTTGGCTTGCAGATGACCACCAGCCAAATGCTCGCCAAGCCTGGCGCCAACGAGAAAAAGATTTTTGCCAATATTTTTACCATCAGACTCCTCTCTTCGATTATTCTTTTGGGCGGAGCTGCTGCCCTTATTTGGCTCTTACCTTATCCAACGATCATCAAGCAAGGTGCTGGCATCGCTAGTTTCTCTTTTCTTTTCATCGCTTTGCAATCAGTACTCATCAGCATCTTCCAGAAAAATTTGGACTCCGGTAAAATTGCTGCCTCAGAAGTTTTTAGTCGTCTAGCGCTTCTTATCGGCGTGGTAATTTCCATGTATTTTGGCGGTGGTGTTTTACCAATCATCGCTTCCGTCTCCGTTGGCAGCTTGGTCGGCTTCTTGATTTTATTTTTTGGTGCTAAAAAGCATTTACCAATCGGATTAGAATTTGATAAAAAAGTTTGGAAAGAAATTTGGACAATATCTTGGCCACTGACTATCACTATTGCTCTCACTCTAGTCTACTTCCGCGCCGATACCGTTGTCATGTCACTCACTCGTCCGCAAAATGAAGTCGGTCTTTATGGCGCGACTTACAAAGTCCTAGAAATCATCATTCAATTCTCTTATCTATTCTTAGGATTGATTTTACCATTGCTAACCAAATTTTATGTTGAAAGTTTAGACTTATTTAACAAGGCGATTCAGAAGACTTACGATTTTTATGCAATTCTAATTATTCCAATGATTGGTGCCACTATTATTCTCGCCGAAAAAATTATGGTCTTTGTCTCTGGCAATGACTTTGCCGCTTCTGGTAGTATTTTAAGAATTCTTGTGCTGGCCGTCGGTATGATTTTCCTCAATTCCCTTTTTGGTTATGGTATTGTCGCCGGCAATCAGCAAAAAAAGATGATCAAATTTTATTTAGCTAATGCTGTTGTTATTTTGGCTCTTTATTTAATCCTTATTCCTATCTACACCTACTGGGCTGCCGCCTGGCTGACTGTCGCCAGTGAAACTATTATGGCCGTTTCCGCTTTTTACATCATCCGCAAGCAATCAGGTTTAAGATTAAAAAATAATATCGTTTCCAAATCAGCTTTAGCATCACTCATCATGATGGCTGTTCTCTATTTTATCAATAGTCAAAACCTAGCCACTCAAGTTATTGTCGGTTTGATTATTTATTTCTGGGCACTCTATATGTTCAAAGGCATTGATAAGAAAATAATCAAAGATATCATGCCTAACAAAAATCTTTTAAATTAATATGCTAGTCTTCGCCATCATCTACGCCATTTTATTTGCCGGTCTCGCCTGGAAAAAACTTAACTGGGCGATTTTATTGCTCTTAGGATTTTTACCCAGCTATCTTTTCCGTTTTAATCTGGCTGGCATTCCATTTACCGTTTTGGAGTTGATGATTTTGATCATCACTCTCGTTTGGCTCATTCAAAATCGAAAAGATTTAAAAAACTTGATCAAAGAAATAAGACAAAACAAATTCTACTGGCCGATTGTCGCTTTTTTTGCTGCCGCCACGATTGGAGTTTTTGTTTCGCCAACTAAAATCGGCGCCCTAGGAATTTACAAAGCCTATTTTATTGAACCGATAATTTTCTTTTTCATTTTGAATCACCAAATCAAGAAAGGACTCGAAATAAAAAAGATTTTTACCGCCATCGGAATCTCGGCATTATACATTTCCATTCTCGCCATTGCTCAAAAACTCGGCCTGCCATTTAGCCAAACTTTTCATGCTGTGCCAACGCCATATTTAAACGCCGACGGCTCCGTTGACCGCTCTGTTTCGGCCTATGGCTATCCCAATGCAGTCGGACTTTACCTTGGGCCAATCATTGTTTGGTACGTCAATTCTCTTTGGGAAAAAGCTAAGAATTACCGTGAAACATTTTTCAAGTGGTCGGTTATCCTTTTGGGTTCTATAGCCATTATCACTGCTCAATCTGCTGGTGCCGCTATTGCAGTTATTGCCGTTTCCTGGCTACTCTGTATGTTCCACAAAAAAACCAGAATTCCTGCCATTATTTTGCCAATCGTTGTTTTGGCGGTTGTCGCACTAGAACCAGATTTGAGAAATTTCATCGTCCACAAAGTTTTTGTCAACAAAAATTATTCGAGTTTTGTCCGCATCCTCATTTGGAAAGAAAGCCTAGTCATGCTCGTTCACAACTGGTTCTTCGGCGCCGGCCTAGACGGTTATCAGACAGCCATCAAACCTTATCATCTTAAGACTTTTGAAATCTTCCAATATCCTCACAATTTCATTCTGAACTTTTGGAGCGAAATGGGCATCTACGGCCTAGCCGCTTTCTTGTGGCTCACGGCCTCATTTGGTCGCCTCAATACGGCCATCATCCGCAAAAACGGCCTAGCCAAATCTCTCTTGAATCTTGGCCTGATTGCTGTTATGCTACAAATGCTAATCCACGGCCTAGTCGACGTCCCCTATTTCAAAAACGACCTAAGCGTCTTATTCTGGACGATCCTAGCAGTGGCTTCGGC
>CAIVNC010000056.1 GCA_903907165.1 Candidatus Buchananbacteria bacterium | reverse complement strand
TATCAATAACTAAAAAGTCTTCGCCGCGGGATGTAAAAATATTTTCTAAAAACTTGGCCTGATGAATGGTCCTGGGGTAACCGTCAAAAATAATACTTTGATCAAGATTAATGTTTTTAAATTCATCTTGGATAAAAGTGTCAACAATTTCGTCCGGTACTAGTTCGCCAAAACCGCGGTTCCAAATGCTTTGAAAAATTTGTCCATATTTTGTTTGTTTTTTAGCTTCAACCCGCATTAAATCGCCGGTTCCAAAATAAAAATATCCTAACTTTTTAGCTAAATTTTTGGCTTGGGTCCCTTTACCCGATCCAGGTGGACCCATCAGAATAATGTTTTTATGCATAGTTTTCTACTTGGACGGAATTGTCAGAATTTGACCAATTTTAATATTGTTGGCAGTGGTGGCGTCTAGACCATTAGCTTTAGCTAAATTCAGCCAGCTAACTTTGTATTGAGCGGCAATGGTGCTCATAGTATCCCCTGATTTGACCACGTATTTGGTGCCAGTCGCGACAGATGTTGGCGTTGGCGTGGCAGTTACTTTTGGTAAAACCGAGGCCTTCGGTGAGACCGAAACTTTTGGTATGGCACTGGCCGAAACACTCGGAGCCGGGCTAACGCTAGCTGATACTGAAGGGCTAGCAGCCAAGCCCGATAAATCAACACTATCAGTAGGCGCGTTGGTTGGACTGACAACCGGCGCCACGCTATTGTTAGCATTTTTCTCCAACGAAACCGTTTTGGCAATGAAGAATCCGCTGGTAACCGCCAGTAGACCAATGACAATAATCATCACAGTAAATAATGTTTTGACACTTTTGTTCATTTTCCCCTCCATGATATTAGTTTTATTCTTTAATGTTAATGTTAGTAATTTTCATAACTGCGCATGGCCAGTTGTGCTTGGATTTGTCTAATTGTCTCGATGATCACAGAAACCATATTTGCCCCAACAAATTCCGCGTTTCGGATGTCAACTAGTAATTTTCATAACTGCGCATGGCTAGTTGTGCTTGGATTTGTCTAATTGTCTCAATGATCACAGAAACCATAATCAGCACACCGGTACCGCCCAGTGCCATCGTGGTCAGCTTGGTCATAGCCTGAACAATAAATGGTAAAACCGCCACCAGCCCCAAAAAGATAGCGCCGGTTAAAGTAATACGGGTAATAATGTGATTTAAATAATCGCGAGTTTGGCCACCGGGACGAATACCTGGGATAAAGCCGCCTTGTTTTTGCAGATTTTCGGCCATTTGTTCGGGTTTAAAAATAACCGTGGTATAGAAAAAGGTAAAGGCAATGACTAAAACGAAATAGAGTGAACCATAGAACCAGTTGTTGGTGAATAGATTAGCAACATTTCTGGCACCGTTAGCCAACCATGGTGAACGGGCTGATTCCAAAAATTTAGCAGCAACCCCGGGAAAAATCATAAGAGACATGGCAAAAATAATCGGGATTACCCCAGCCGAATTAACTCGAATCGGCAAGTGTGTATCTACGCCGCCGTAGGTTTTTAGGCCACGCACGCGCCGGGCATACGAAACCGGAATTTGGCGCGTGCCCTCATTAGCCAAAACAATGGCAATAATAGTCAAAACTCCCACGACCGCAAACAGTACCAAGCTCATTACTTTACTAAAATCCATCACTGCCAGCGTATTGCGAACCTGGGTTGGAATACCGGCCACAAT
>CAIVNC010000055.1 GCA_903907165.1 Candidatus Buchananbacteria bacterium | reverse complement strand
ATTCATTTCCATGATAATTTCTTGACTGCCAGTTGGTACGGTTGGCAAGACTGATCCTGATCCGCCAGCTCCACCTTTGCCATCAGCCACGCCGGAACCAGTTCCAGAAGATCCAGGTCCTTGAACAAAATTTTCCCACCAGCCGACAATATCACCAAGATTTACTCCGGCAGCGCTTGCCATACCGTTAGCCTTAACTTTGGCATCGGCAATGGCCATCACTCTAGCTTGTTGTTTTAAATCTTCAAGATTAGAAACAGTAAAACTAATTCCGTTAACTTGATTAGCGCCAGCTTTGCTAGCTTCGGCAATTACCTTACTTATCAAATCAGTTTTATTAACAATGTCTCGAACTTTGACCACCAGCTGTTCATTGGCGTTGTAGCCGGAAACACTGGAAACATTATTAACATAATCATACTGAGCTGCCAAAGAATAGTTCTGAGTTTGAATATCAGCGTCAGTAATTCCCAAAGCCTTGATCGCTGCGACAATTTTATTGCTCTTGTCATTGAGTTGATTCAAAGCGTCTTCAGCTTTGGCAACTTTGTCGATTTGAACACCCAAAGTAACGTTAGCAATGTCTGGCTGGTAACTTATTTTACCTTGACCAACAACCGTAACTTGGTTTTGTGGCACGTTGACAATGCGGTCGCGTACGATTAAAACCACCACGATGCCAGTCACCAAAATCATGGCGACAATCGCGGTAATTGCTAATGGCCATTTATTGCGACCACTGTAATTTTTGATTTCGTCCATAATATAAATTATTATTAATAAATCTTGTTATAACACATTTGAGCCCAAAATACAAGGGCTTTTCTAAATTTGACCTTTTAGATATTTTTGCCTTTTTGCCTCCTCAAAATGCTCAATTGCATACCTTAACATCGTTCGAGGCATTTGCTTGTAGTGTTTTTTCAAAAATTCCTCCTCGACACTGCGACCACATCGCTTGCCTATTTCCCGAAGCATCCAACCAACGGCTTTGTGTATTAAATCATGCTCATCATTCAGTAGCATTCCGGCAATTTCAAGCGCCTCTCTTGATTGGCGATTTTTAATGTAGTGAAAAGTTGACAGCACGGCAATCCTCCGCTCCCAAAGATTTTTTGATCTGGCTAATTTCTTTAAAATACTTTTATCTTTATTTTCAAGATAGGGACCGACAATTTTATAAGCCGACAAATCGACAAGATCCCAATTATTTATATTTTTGGTGTTGGCCAGATAAAAATCGTAAATCTCTTTCTGTTTTTTGACATCAGCTTTGGCGAATTGATAAGTCAAAATTATCAATCCGCCGAGTCGATCCTCATGATAATAGCTATTTATCAGTTCAGATAATTCCGATAAAGATAAATGAGAATATTTTTTGGCCAATTTTCTTAAAACTGGAACAGTCAAGCCCAAAAATTTATCGCCTTCGCCATATTGACCCTTGCCGGTTTTAAAAAATCTTTGTAGCAGTGTCGCTTTTTCTTCACTGCCAGCGAGACGCAATTCTTGTTTTAGATTATTTACGGTTAAAATCATAAATTAAAAGGTAACTGGTACGCGGAATTCAATATCTTTGTCCGGCAAACCAGATGGGTTATCATTGTGAAAAATAATTTCTCCGCTAGTTGTTGTTGGTTTTTGAAAATCTATTTTTACCTCAAACGGCACATAATTTTCCGTCATCCAATCGCCTTTGGCGCTCGCCGGGCTAGAACCGAGAACTTGGCCGTTAGCATCAACAACCTTAACCGGGAAAGACGCTTCAAAAAACCAAGTGCCTTTCGCCTCGCCACTCACAAGTAACGGTGAAGTTATTTTTTGGCCAGAAGTAAAATTGAAAACTTTGATTCCTTTGGT
>CAIVNC010000054.1 GCA_903907165.1 Candidatus Buchananbacteria bacterium | reverse complement strand
TGGTAGACCCAATCAAGCATGTCGTGGGAGATGTAGCGAAGCGACAAATTGTCATTAATCCAACCCGGACTATTTTCTCGGTAAAACGATTAATGGGTCGACGCTATTCTGATCCTTCAGTGCAATACGATATGAAGTGGTTGCCATACAAAGTAAAAGAAGGTCGAGAAGGCATGGCTGTTGTGGAAATTGACGGTAAAACATTTACTCCACAAGAAGTTTCTGCAATGATATTACAAAAAATCAAAGCAGACGCCGAAGCATATTTAGGTGAAAAAGTGGAAAAAGCAGTCATTACTGTCCCCGCATATTTTGATGATTCACAAAGACAAGCAACCAAACAAGCCGGAGAAATCGCAGGCTTAGAAGTGGTTCGTATCATTAATGAGCCAACTGCGGCCTCTTTGGCATACGGTCTTGATAAAAAACATAGCCATGTGATTGCAGTCTACGATTTAGGTGGCGGTACATTTGATATTACGGTTTTGGAATTAGGTGAAGGCGTATTCCAAGTTAAGGCAACCAATGGCGATACCCATCTTGGTGGTGATGATTTCGATAAAGTGATTCTTGATCATTTAGCTACCGAATTCCAGAAGGATCAGGGAATTGATTTACGCAAAGATGCACAGGCATTACAACGGCTCCGAGACGCCGCGGAAAAAGCGAAGATAGAATTATCGTCTTCTATGGAAGCGGAAATTAATTTGCCTTTTGTAACAGTTAAAGATAATCAACCACTTCATTTAGTCACAAAAATTACCCGAGCAAAACTCGAATCTTTGGTTGGGCCTTTAGTTCAGAAATCATTAGAACCAGTAAAAGCCGCTCTGAAAGATTCTGGAGTCGATATTTCTGGTATTCAAGAAATAGTGATGGTGGGAGGAATGACCCGTATGCCTTTAGTCATCGAAACCGTCCATAAATTCTTTGGTAAGGAACCAAATCGATCAGTGAATCCTGATGAAGTAGTGGCAGTTGGCGCCGCGATTCAGGCTGGTGTCTTGACCGGAGAAACAAAAGACGTGGTATTACTTGATGTTACCCCGCTAACGCTTGGCGTAGAAACCTTGGGTAATGTTATGACGCCGTTAATCCAGAGAAATACAACCGTCCCGACTAGTCGTTCAGAAGTATTTTCGACTGCGGCGGATAATCAGACACAAGTTGATATTCATATTTTGCAAGGTGAGCGACCATTGGCGAAAGATAATAAGTCATTAGGTCGATTTATTCTGGAAGGAATCCCACCAGCGCCAAGGGGAGTACCACAAGTTGAAGTTATTTTTGATATCGACGCTAATGGTATTCTCACGGTAACCGCAAAAGATAAAGCCACCGGCAAAGTCCAGAGTATCAAGATAACAGGATCAACTGGCTTAACTAAAGAAGAAATTCAAAAGATGAGAGACGAAGCCGAAAAAAATGCCGCAACCGATCAAGCAGAAAAAGATAAGATCGAAGCTCGGAATAAAGCCGATAACATGATTTATGTAGCTGAAAAATCACTGAAAGATGTTGGTGATAAAGCGCCAAAAGACGTAAAAACAAAAGTTGAAGAAAAGATAAAAGACCTAAAAGCAGCGTTGGAAAAAGGCTCGAAAGAAGATCTGGAAAATAAGACGAAAGAATTATCAGAAGAATTACAAAAGATAGGGCAAGGTATGTATGGTAACCAGGCTGGATCTCAACCGGGCGCACAGCCAGGCCAACCAAATGCAGATGCAAATCAGAAAAAACCAGACGAAAAGAAAGCCGAAGAAGGCGAGGTTGTAAACTAAATTTAGTTATTATTGTATTTCAGAATCCGAGAGCCATCGGCTCTCGGATTTTCGATGATCTATGAATTATTATCAAGTCTTAGGGGTAGCTCAATCGGCAACCAATGATCAGTTAAAAGCTTCGTATCGGAAGTTGGCTTTGCAGTGGCATCCAGATCGGAATAAAACTCCGGAGGCAGCGGAAAAGTTTAAAGAAATCAATAAAGCATACGAAGTGTTATCTGACACAAAAAAGAGACAAATGTACGACCAGTATGGTCATGATAATTACGAACGATCAGGCGCAGGGAGAGCTAGTTCCCAACAGCAACAACAAGGGCCATTCTCATATTCCTATTCCAATTCTGCAGGTGGAAATCCTTTTGAGGGTTTCGGTGTTGATTTTGGCTCCGATCCATTTGATATTTTTGAGCAGTTTTTTGGTTCCCGATCTCCATTTGGTCAACAAGGGAGAAAAAGGAGAGGTGCGTATCAGATCGAATTAACCTTCGATGAGGCGGTACACGGTGTAGAAAAAGAAGTCAATCTTGATGGGCAAAGAAAATCAATAAAAATTCCCGCTGGTGTGGATTCGGGTAATACAATCCGTTTCTCTGATTTTGATTTAATGATCTCAGTAAGGCCACACGCTTTTTTTAGACGGGAAAATCAAGATATTTATTACGAGAAGAAAATCAGTTTTCCCATGGCTGTTTTGGGTGGAGTTGCGTCTATTCCATCAATTGATGAAGAAGTTCAAGTAAAGGTTAGGCCAGGTACACAAT
>CAIVNC010000053.1 GCA_903907165.1 Candidatus Buchananbacteria bacterium | reverse complement strand
GTTCAGGAAAAATTATTAAATATAGCCTCAAAATCATCTTTGTCCCAAAAAGAAAAATTTGATTTACTTGATAGATATCTTAAAAAAGTAAATATTCCAGCAAAATCACCAGACGGAACATTATTAGCAAAGAATAAAATACAGTTAATCGAGTTAATTATTAAATTAGCAACTAAAAAACATACTCAAAGGCCAATTGATTTAAGTAGGCCAGCTCCAACAATGGTTACTTTGCCTGATGATTTTGTTCATCCTAGTAAGCCAAGAATTTTGACAGTTAGAGAAATGGCAAGAATACAATCTTTCCCTGACTCTTTTGAGTTTAGAGGCAAGGAAACAACTGGGGGGACCAAGAGGAGAACAGAAGTTCCCCAATATACTCAGGTTGGAAATGCTGTTGCACCATTATTGGCATTTGAGTTAGGAAAGGCGTTTATGGACATTCTTAAAAAGAATAGTGTATGAGACAACTAGCAAAAGAAGAAGAAAAGAAAATTGCAATTTTGACTAGTTATTCTCTGGAAATGACTTATTTAGAATTAACTGAAACTGGTTTAAAAAAATCAATTTCTGATGCAACGTCAATAGTTAGGCAATATCTAAAGGATAATAATTTGCATAATTTTGATGCTCAAAGACAAGGAGTATTGGGAAAAGTTGTTATCCCAGCCCATATTTTAACTGAAAATAGTATAGTAAGCTCGAAAGCTTCTTTGTATCGTCCCGAGACCAAAAACGGAGACCCTAGAATATGGTTTTATGGCTTAAATAATTTTGTTAAGCCAAAAGAAATTATTTCAATAATAGCATATAATGGGGAATTGTTTGTATTTAATCTAACAAGAATAAATTTGAAAAAAGTTCTCTCTGATAAATCAAGTGCCTTGTATGAATTAATAATAAATAAATATAATAGCGAGAATAATATCGCAAATGAGCTGTTACAAAAGCTTCGTATAATAGCTCGACGTGGGCCGATAAAATCGTTGGTAGAAGCTGACACTGGCATTGGAAGAACTCTGGAATACGAGTTAGGAATTAAGATTAATTCCAGTAAATTACCTGATTATAAGGGCATAGAATTAAAGTCATTTCGTAAAGGAGGCGTTAACAGGAAAAATCTATTTGCTCAGGTTCCAGATTGGGATATAAGTAAGTTTAAAAGTAGTAAAGAAATTTTGGAAAATTTTGGATATGTGAGGGAAGAAGTTTTACGTCTTTATTGCACTGTTAGTAGTTTAAAATTCAATTCTCAGGGCCTTATTTTAAGAGTTGATGAGGAAGATGAAAAACTTTTTGAAAATTCTAAAAATCCAAAAATTGGTGATTTTGTTGCTTGGAAAATGCAAACTCTAAAAAGCAGATTACTTGAGAAGCATCGAGAAACTTTTTGGATTGAGGCTAATAGCGTCTTTATTAAAAGAAAAGAGCATTTTGAATATCAGATGGTTGAGCATACAAAAAAGCCCCTCGTTTCTAATTTGCCATTGTTAATACAACAGGCAGAAATTACTATGGACCACTTAATTAAAAGATGTCCAAATGGTGATGTTAAGGAAAAAGGTCCTATATTTAAAATTAAACCTCATTCTTTAAATTTACTATTTCCAAAATCCGAAAAATACGTTTTATAACAAATAATAAGGTATTAAGTGTTTAATCTATGAAGCAAGCCGTTATCTATGTCAGAGTATCCTCAAAGGAGCAGAAAGAGGAGGGCTACTCAATACCCGCTCAAAAAAAGTTGCTTTGGGATTATGCCAGAGTGAACGGCTTTAAGATTGTTAAAGAGTTTGAGGATGACGAGACAGCTAAAAGCTCAGGGAGAACTGGGTTTGGCCAGATGATAGAGTTTCTAAAAGAAAATAAAAAGGTAGATAATGTCTTAGTGGAAAAGACAGACCGCTTATACCGTAATTTCAAAGATTATGTCTTTATTGACGAGCTTGGGATTACGGTATTTTTAGTTAAGGAAAATGAGAAGATAGGTAAGGATGCCAGCTCCCATCAGAAATTTATCCACGGTATTAAAGTTTTGATGGCCAAGAACTATGTAGATAATCTAAGTGAAGAAGTTAAAAAAGGATTAAAACAAAAAGCTGAGAGTGGAATGTTTCCTTGCGGAACTCCCCCGATAGGCTACAAATTTGAAAGGGTGGATGGCAAGAGTGTTTTAGTTGTAGATGAAAAAAACAAGGAGATGGTGATTAAGATGTTTGAGTGGTATGCAACTGGTTTTTATTCAATTCAAAATCTGATTGATAAAATAAAAGAAGAGGGTCTTTTTATTACCGCAAACATCCCAAAAAACTGTAAGATGAAAACCCTAACTAAAAGCAGTGGCCAAAGAATACTAAGAAATTCGGCTTATTATGGCGATTTCTTCTGGAAGGGCAAAGTAATGAAGGGTTTGCACGAGCCTATAGTGGAAAAGCAGTTATGGGACAGGGTTCAGCAGGTTTTGGATGGCTTTCAAAACAAAAAGATGCTTTCCAAGTATAATACTTTGGATTTTATATTTAAGGGCTTAATGACTTGCGGGGAGTGTGGGAGACATATCACAGCTACAAGGAAAATAAAGCCGTCAGGTAGAGAATATGTCTATTATAACTGCACCAAATTTGGCACCAATTGCTCCCAGAAGCCTATTGAGGAGAGTAACTTGGATGAACAGGTTAAAGAACGGTTAAACGGCCTCACAATGCCAGAAAAGGCCGTTGCTTATGTAGCTGATGGATTGAAAGAGTCGTTGTATTTGAAACGAGAAACGGAAGACAGAACACAGGAGCTATTGGAGGATGAAAAGAGGCGTTTAGAAAGCTCCCTAAGCACGATATATGAGGACAGATTGGACGGCACAATAAGCAAAGAATTTTATAATAAGAAATCCAAAGAATACGAGGAGGAGATAAGGCAAGTTGAGCAGAAATTAGCCAGATACACCGAGGCTAATATCAATTATTACCGAACGGGCATAAATATTTTGGAACTCTCGAAAATGGCCAGTTTATTGTATGAAAATGCCAAACCAGACGAGAAGCAGGAATTGTTAAATTTTTTACTTTCGAACTCGACTTTAAAAGATAAAAACCTCGATATTATATACAAAAAACCCTTCGATAAGGTGTATCAAAGGGTCTCTTGTTTCGATATGCGGACTGGACGGGACTCGAACCCGCGACCTCTCCCGTGACAGGGGAGCGCTCTAACCAACTGAGCTACCAATCCATGCTTATTTTTTTGAACTGCTTTATTCTGGGCGCCGAATTCAACTGAGCTACTAATTCAAATTTACACGGTAAAAAAATATTAACACATTTATCGGAAAATGGCAAGGCCTGTATGGGCAATAAAATCCAAATAAAAAACCTCAATATCGCTAGAATACACGATAATGAGGTTGTGGTTTGAGATGGTCCAGGATATTTAGATATCCGGATGACTGCCAAGTCCTTGAACGAACCTGTTCTTTGCATCGCCAACTCTTTTGGCGAAAAAATCGACATTGCAGGCATTGGCCAGGTCTTGAAGTTGGGAAAGCTTCACGAAATCTTCTGGCAGTGACCTTCTGTCGAGCTTTGCTTTCAGGATTGTAACCGAACGTCCCTTGTCTATTTTTTCAAAATGGGAGAGAAGCAACAGCATTTCCTCGGTGGTAAGCTCCACCTGTTGATGATTTGCAAGAAAGTCCTCAGAGCTTTTACCCTTGAGAATTTTTGCAACCAGTGGATTGACCGACACGTTAATTCTTTTGAGTGTAAAAGTTTCCTGCGTTGCGGCTATAGCCATTACTTTCTTTCTCCTTCGAGATGGATTTTAATCTGAAATTTAAAAGGACGATTGGGATTTATTATACACCCCAAGTTGATTTTGTCAAGAGAAAAAAATAGCCTCTCTCAATTCCCGTAATGGCGAATCGAGAGAGGCACCCCCTCCCAAACTTATTCGGAGGAAAACCAGCCGCACAAGCTGTGATTTTTCTTGGCTTCCTCCCGTCGCGCCTTGAGCGACTGGAGGCTTTTGGAGCTAATATCGTCCAGAGAGATCGCCTTGCCATTGGCGTTCTCCTTTTCCTTGGTCAGATTTTCGTCAAAGACGGCTTTAGCCTCTTTGACTTCTTTCCTGACCTTGCGGTGGTTCTCAGCGACATAGTCAACGATGACAGCCGTTTTATGGGTCTCTTCATCGATTCGTCCCTGCTCGGCCTTGATTTTGCTGACACTGTCCTGAACGACAGACAAGTTGTTTTGGACGGTGTCGGCGTGATCCCAGGCGTTTTTGGCAGAGACCTTGGCCTCGTCGGCGTGATCCCAGGCGTTTTCGGCACCAACTTGGGCTTTATCAGCCTTTAGTGTCGCCGTGGTGATGGCCTCCCAATGCTTGGCGAAAGCCGCGTTGGACTGGTCGACAAGTCCTTTAATTCTGTCGTGCAGCTCAACCATGGCCTGACTATGCGTTGTTAACAGGTCATTGGCATTTTTTATCGCCATGCCTTGGGTGGTCAACAGGTCGTTCGCTTCCTTTAGGTCCTTTTTCATAACCTGAAGGGAAGCGTTGACGCCGTTGGGCTTATTGAGCTCGGCGCCAACGACCTTTACCACGCCATCGTTGACTTTTTTCATGGCCATAGGGTAGACCAAGAAATAGCCCAAAAGGCCAAGGCCAAGAATGGTAACCACAGTTGCAATCGTCCGATTTTTCATGATTAAAATCCTCTTTTTCTCTTAAATTTTATGGTACTAACATTCTCCTCAGGGAGAAGTCCTAGTTTTCAGTGGACTAATGATTGTAGCATATATTTGTATTTTTGTCAATAGATAAGTAAATAATGGCTAAATTTAGATATAATTTAAATAAAATAAGCCCCTCTTTTTCGCAAGAGGGGCTTGATGGTGTTTTCTGATTGGAGATGGGCGTTTTTTATCTTTTTGCCACTATTTTCCTGATTGCTTCCAGGTTTTTTGAGCTAATTTTGCCCAAAGAAATCTGGTCGCCATTGCCGAAGACTTGGTTGAGAGTTTGTGAGGCATTTTCGAGTTTGTCGTGATCTGCCTTTTGGTCGGTCTCAATTTTGCTCAACCGTTCGCCATGCTTGTTAAGACTGTCCAAGATAACCACACCGTTATTGTAGGCAGTGTTGCCATGTTGCCAGGCTTCTTCGGCTCGAGATTCAGCCTTAGCCACTCTTTTCTTCAATTCTTCCTGATCGCGATTGTCATTTGCTGGTTTGCGGTTTTGGTTCTCCTCAAGTTTGGTGATTCGTTTTTTGAGTTCCAAAATCTCCGCTTCTTGCTTGTTGACCATAGCCAGGGTAGAAGTTGATATCCGAGTAGTCTCGATTTGGATGATGGGAGTGGGGGCTGGTGTTGGCATGTAAGTCGGTGTCGGCAACGGAGTCGGTTTTGGAAGCGGAGGATTACGAGTTTGAGAAATCGTTGATGGACTAATTTTGTCAACGCTTGCTGTGACCGTTCTCGTTGTTATCAGATTTTTCTCCGGTAGAGAGCCTCTCTCTTGAGTGATTGATTTTGAGCAAACAAAATCGTTCTGATTCGTAATCAATGGAGCTGATCCATTGATTTTTATCGGATTCAGAAAACTGAATAAGAAATCGCTCTTGAACGGTTCGGATTTTTGTTGAGAGGGCTTGATTGGCGGAGTCGGAGTCGGTGTTGCTGTTGCCGTTGGAGTTGCTATTATCTGGTTGGCAACTCGACTGACATTTTCTTCTCGCTGAAATTCCGTAGTTGTCGATCTGGCTGGCCAATCCGTCTTAATAAAAAAATACCACATCAATAAGAAGATTATGCCAAGGGTTGAAAAAAAAGTGATGAGAGACAGGGTGGACGGTCTCCTTGCCTCGTCATAACTTCTTTCCACTGGCGGTTCCCCAGAGTCTTTTTGAGTTGACTTGAGAAATATCATGATTTTTATCTCGCTTTCTATTGGATTTTAATGGACGAAAAGTTTATCCGTAATTCAGTGGAATTAATCGGATAACCCAATTTATCATTTTAATGTTATTTTGTCAAGGATAATTTGGTAAAACAAAAATCGCCATCGAAGGCGATTTTTGTGGGGTGGCTATTTAAGCTTGTTTTACTTTTTCTACAATTTTTGCAAAAACGGTTGGTTCAGTTTTAGCGAGTTCTGATAAAATCTTGCGATCTACTTCCAGGTTGGCTTTTTTAGCCATACCCATGAATTTGCTATAGCTGATTTCTAATGGTCGAAGAGCTGCATTAATGCTGATTTGCCATAAGGCGCGAGCAGAACGTTTTTTGTTTCTACGATCGCGGTAGGCGTAAGCACCAGCTTTTTTGACAGCGGTAATGGCGAGGTTGATCAACTTCTTGCGTCCCCAACGAAAGCCTTTAGCTTGCTTCAAAATATTTCTTCGATTTTTACTATGGATCATTCCACGTTTAACTCTTGGCATATGAAAATTTAGTTACTAACTTAATTAATTAGCTATAAGGCAACAAGCGGCGGATGTTTCTGCCCTCTGTTTCGGAAATAGCGGAATCACTGCGTTTAGCTCTTTTTGTAGAACCACTCTCGCGGGAGTTGAAATGATCTTGACCACAAGTTCTTTTCATAACCTTTTTAGTCTTGGTTATTTTGAATCTCTTGTCGATAGATTGCTTGGTTTTAATTTTCGGCATAAATTATATTAAAATGCTGGTTAATTATGATGGAGCAATAACAGTTGAAAGAATATTGCCTTGTTTTTTGACTTCTTGTTCGATGCGAATTGATTTGCCAGTCTCAGCTAGAATAGTTTTGACACCAGCGATGATTTTTTCAACATTTTCTCTTGCGAGATCTTGATGTTGATTTTCTCGACCGCGAAGCATTAATTCAATTCTGACTTTATCACCGCCGTCAATAAATTTGGCAGCTTGATCAGTTCGGAAATCAATATCGTGCTGGCCGATGCGCAGAGAAAGCTTGATAGTTTTAATTTCTACCGCTTTGCTGTTGGCTTTGGCTTTGCGTTCTTGTTTTTCGCGTTGGTATTTAAAGCTGCCGTAATCCATGAATTTCGCGATTGGCGGCTGGGCTTTTGGTGAAACTTCCACTAGATCTAATTCGCGATTACGGGCTTCGGTCATGGCTTCTTCACGAGTGATGATGCCGAGACTGTTGCCTTCTTCGTCGATGACCATTAATTCTGGAGCCATGATTTTTTCATTGGCGCGGAATTCTTTGGCTGAATTATCTACGATGAATTTGTTTCCCCGGAAAATTTTTCTCATTAATTTTTATTGGTTTAAATTATTTGAAATCCATTAAACATCAAATAGCCTCAGTCATCAAAGGGAAATCGATGGCATTGGCCGTTGGTCGGTTTAATGGGTTCAATTGGTGGAGATGAGGAGTGTTGAACTCCTGTCTAAAGGCGGATTACGAATCAGACTACAAGTTTATCTTTCTTTAAGTTTGGCTGATAGTTATGAAAGAAAGAAAAATACTATTCAGTTGGCCCTAAAAATTTAAACAGCAATCCTTAAGACAGAGATTGATGTCGAGTCCAAAATATAACACCGATTTTCGTCCTCTGGACCTCAGACGAAGCGATGGCTATTAAGCGATTAAGCAATAGCAGGAGCGAAAGCCAAGCTGCTAAAAGCAGATTGAACTTTAGCTAACAAGTTTTTGGCAGTTGTTGATGTCGGTTGCGGATTTTACGAGCGGTAACCAGGCTCGACTTGCTGCTTCGTCCTCCTTATCCTCTATCGAGACAAAGCATCCCCAAATGGATTTTCAAGATCCGGTGGATTAGCGGCTTTGGCGCAGGCTGCGGCGGATTTCTCGGTCAACCTCTCTTTTCTTAATGGTTTCCCGTTTATCTATCTTTGTTTTACCGCGAGCCAGAGCAATGTCCAGCTTGACCAATCCTTTAATAGTATATACGCAAATGGGTATAATTGTCAAGCCTTTTTGGGCTGATTTGCCGATTAGGGCGCTAATTTCCTTTTTGTGGAGCAATAGCTTTCGTCGCCTGTCGGGATCATACTTGATTTGGGCGGTTTTGGCCGGCAAATAAGGGGAGACGTGAGAGCCAACGAGCCAAGCCTCACCTTGATGGTCAATGGAGATGTAACTGCCCTTGAGACTTATTTGAGAGCCTTTCACCGCCTTTACCTCCGGGCCACTCAAAACTAGACCAGCTTGATAAGTTTCAAGAGTCTCATAATTGAACAAGGCTTGCTTATTGTTGTTGAGGATTTTTTTGGCCATCTGGTTTGCTTGCGGGATTTTGATGATTTAGTTATAATTAATATATTAAAATAATTACATTATGTCCAATTTAACCAAAAGAATTATTATTGATTTTTCCACTTCGTCGCTGTTTAAAGTTTTGTTTCTAATTGGTCTAGTGGCATTTATGTTTTACGTCAGAGACGTTTTACTTTTGGTTTTTGTGGCTTTAATTTTAGCTTCCGCCTTTGATCCTTGGGTTGATTTCATGCAGAAACACAAAATTCCTCGTTCGATAAGTATCATGATTATTTACCTAGCAGTGTTTGGTTCAGCTATCGGCATTATTTATTTAATGATTCCTCCGATTCTAGTTGAAGTTAGCCAGTTGTCCAAAGACTTCCCCGATTATTGGAATAAAATTTCCAGTTATTTAACTTCTTTTAATGCTTATACTGCCGCTCATGGTTGGGATACGGGTATTGCTCAAGGACTTGAAACAGTAAAAGATAATTTAATCGGTTCTTTAGGTGGAGTGTTTAATTTTGCTAAATCGTTTATTGGGAGTGTCGCTTCTTTCTTTGTGATCTTAGCCATCACGTTTTACATGACAATTGAGGAGCAGGCGATGAAGCGTTTGATTCGTTCTACGATGCCAATTAAATATCAACCTTATTTAACGCACTTGATTAATCGAATGCAAGATAAGATTGGTTTGTGGCTTAGGGGTCAATTAATTTTGTCTTTGATTCTTTTTTTAGTCAGTTGGATCGGTTTATCTATTTTGGGAGTTAAGTACGCTTTGGTTCTAGCACTCTTTGCCGGCTTTACCGAAGCCATTCCCTATATTGGACCATTGATCGGCGCCGTGCCAGCTGTATTTATTTCCTTCACTCAGTCGCCAGTTATAGGCTTGTCAGTTATTGTTTTGTATTGGTTGCTTCAGTTCCTCGAGAATCATGCCCTAGTGCCTTTGGTTATGAAAAAAACCGTGGGACTTAATCCCGTTATTGTAGTTATTGTTTTGCTTTTGGGAGCCAAGCTCGCTGGCATTTTAGGAATTTTATTGGCAGTACCAGTAACCACGGCAGCTAGCGTTATTGTTGCTGATTTGATTGAGATTAGACATGATGAAAAAAAAGAAGAGCTTGAAGAAGATAAAGAATAAGTGTATAATTATCATATTATAATAAATTAATTTTTAAATCGCTTCGCGCGGTTTTAAGAAAGGAAAAAATAAAATGGCTTACAAAAGAACTCCAAGACCAGTGTCTGAAATGGTCGAGGAATCAACAGAAAGTTACTCTTACCAAACACCTCAACCAGCTAAAAAAAGTGGTGTTGCCGCATTAATCATTGCTGTATTGGTAGTAATTATAGTTTTGGGTGGAGCTTGGTTTGCTTTGTTAAAATTTAATATTTTGCCAGGATCAACTAAGGGTGCGACAATTGTTAAGTCTACTGATTGGACTGCAGTTTTTTTGACTAATGGCCAAGTTTATTTCGGCAAAGTATCTGATTCTGATAGTAATAAGATTTCCTTGAATGATATTTATTATCTTCAGGTAGTTAATAAGCCACTTCAGACCACTCAGGTTGGTGGCAACAATGCTTCTTCTACTCAACAGGAACTCACTTTGATTAAATTGGGCAATGAGCTTCATGGTCCGACTGATGCCATGACTATTAATATGGCTCAAGTTCTTCTAACCGAAAAGTTGAGATCGGATTCAAAAGTTGTTCAAGCGATTAACGAATATAAAAAGCAAGCTGCTGCTCCAGCTGCTCAAGCTCAACAGCAGACTCAAAATCCACAATAATTTTTTCTGGAAACTCCCGGCGTAAGTCGGGAGTTTTTTTGCTCAAGTTTTTTATATTTGTTATAATATAGACAGAAAATATTTTATGATCAAAAAGAAAAAAAATAAAACTGAGTGGCAACAATTGCCTTTAGCTAAGGCCGCTGAGATCGCCGGCTATAAAGAGAGCTATCTATTGCGGATGGCTTCTTCTGGTAGATTAAAAGCCTATAAATTCGGTCAGGAGTGGATGACAACTGAGGAATGGTTGAGTGATTGGCGCGAAACACTGAAAAAAAGAATTGTTACTGAAACTGGTGAGGTTAAAAGTCACAGTCGCTTTGTTAAATACGTCCCAAAGGAAAAGAAAATTATTGATCCAAAAATGGAAATGCACTTTGGTGTTTCCATAGTTACCTTAGCCTCGGTTTGTTTATTGGCTGTTGGGGTAATTACCATTTTTGCTCAGTCAGAAAAAATTAATCAACCTGTAGTTGCTGTCGGAAAAGTTTTGGAAAAAAGACAAGTCGTCGCGCAAAATTTTTTAGGCGGAGTAAACCAAGCTTATTATTCTTCCGCAATGGCCATTGGTGCGGTTAGCAATGCTGGTTCTTCGGTTTTAGATTATTCCACTCGTTCTCTTCTTATTAGTATGGTTGAAATGGAAAGGACTTGGGTGGCTGGCGGTCAAAAAACAGTTCTTGCTTACCAAAAAATAAATAATGCTAAAATTCCTGACGAGAAATTAACTCAGAACTTGAGACGTTGGTTGGCAGTTGATTTTGTTAGAGAAAAAATCATGGCCGTTTTTAATTCTAAACTTCGTGGTCGAGTAGCTGGTGACAAGGCTGTTTGGCCGAAATAAGGCGGGGTTGCCAAAAAGCTCCTTTTTCGCTAAGATGAAGGAAAATCATAACTAGTATTTTATGGCCTCAGCTAAACAGAATAACAATGAATTGATGGAAAAAATCGTTTCTTTTTCTAAAAGACGCGGTTTTGTTTTTCCTGGCTCGGAGATTTATGGCGGTTTTGCCAATTCTTACAGTTATGGTCCGTATGGTTCAGAATTAAAAACCAACATTAAAAATCTTTGGTGGAAAAATTTTGTCCGTAGTCGTGAAGATATGGTTGGCATTGATGGACCGATTATGTTGAACCCTAGATTATGGGCAGCTTCCGGTCACACTTCTGGTTTTAATGATGCTATGGTTGATTGTAAAGAGTGTAAAAAAAGATTCCGAGCTGATCATTTAGTCGAAGCGGCTACCGGCAAGGACTTGGAAGGTGATTTGGCCAAGCTAAACGAGGCTTTAAAGGACGGAAAAATCAAATGCCCAAACTGTGGCAAGTCAAATTGGACCGATGCCCGTAATCTTAATTTAATGTTTAAGACTCAGATGAATGGTATTGATGAAGATGTTTATCTTCGACCAGAAACAGCTGGCGCCATTTTTGCTGATTTTAAGGCCGTGACTGATTCGATGCGTGTCAAGATTCCTTTTGGTATTGCTCAAATCGGCAAAGCATTTCGTAATGAAATCATTGCTGGTAATTTTATTTTCCGTTTGCGTGAGTTTGAACAGATGGAAATTGAATATTTTATTGATCCAGAAATGAAATGGGAAGGCAAGTTTGAAGAATGGTTGGAGCTTCAGGAAAAATTTGCTATGGCTCTCGGTGCGCCCAAAGATTCTTTGCGCCGACATGAACATCCCAAAGAAAAATTATCTCACTATTCCAGAAAGACAGTCGATATTGAATACTTATTTCCATTTGGTTGGGGAGAATTATACGGCTTAGCTCATCGTGGTGATTTTGATTTGACTAAGCATGCTGAATTTTCGGGAACCAAACTTGATTATTTTGATCAGGTGACTAATCGCCGTTTTGTGCCTCATGTTCTTGAGCCAACCTTTGGGCTTGATCGCAGTATTTTGGTGGCACTATCCGCCGCTTATCACGAAGAGGATTTGGGCGAAGGCGATATTCGCACCGTCATGAAATTCCCGGTCGCTTTGGCGCCAGTCAAAATTGCCGTTTTCCCATTACTTAAAAATAAACCTCAATTAGTTGATAAGGCCAAAGAAATTTTTTCAGTTTTACAAAAAGAATATACTTGCGAATTTGATGATAATGGCAATGTTGGCAAACGTTATCGTCGCCAAGATGAAATCGGCACTCCTTATTGTCTAACGATTGACTTTGATACCCTAGAAGACGAATCGGTTACTGTTCGAGACCGTGATACCATGGAACAGCAAAGAATTAAAATCTCTGATTTGAAAGATTACTTCAAAGAAAAGCTGGTTTAACAACCAGTTTTTTCTTGAGCGTTAATTTAAAATTAATAATCTTAAGCTAATATAAAATCATGTATAGTAAACAAATTTTAAAAAACAATGTTCGCTTGGTGACCGTGCCACAAAAAGAAGCGGCGACAGCCACACTTTTAGTTTTAGTTAAGGTCGGTTCTCGTTATGAAACCAAAAAACTTTCTGGTATTTCCCATTTTATTGAACACATGATGTTTAAAGGTACAAAGAAGCGACCAAATACCTTGGCTATTACCAAAGAAATGGATGGTATTGGTGCTGAGTTCAATGCTTTTACTGGTCGCGACGCTACTGGTTATTATGTTAAGGCTAGTTCCAAACATTTGCCACTGGCAATTGATGTGCTTTCTGATATGTTGCTTAATTCCAAATTTGAAGCTGTAGAGGTGGAAAAAGAAAAGGGCACAATTGTGGAAGAAATAAATATGTACGAAGATAATCCTAGAATGTGTATTGAAGAAGTTTTTGATGAGCTGATTTTTGAGGGAAATTCTATGAGCCGGTCGATTGCTGGTACCCGTGATACGGTCAGAGGCATGACAAATTTGGACATGATCGGTTATAAAAATAAATTTTATGGTTCAGCAAATATTGTAGTTACTGTCTCTGGTAAATTTACGGACGCTGATTTAAAATTGATAGAAAAATCTTTTGTTTTTTCATCTAGCGTCAAGAAAAATAGCTTTAGCTTATTTGTTAACGATCAAAAAGCACCTCGCTTTAAAATTAAATTCAGAGAAACAGAACAAGCTCAATTGACCATGGGTTTTCCGGCCTATTCTTATTTTGATGACAAACTTTACGCGTTGAATTTACTAGCAGTTATTCTTGGTGGTAATATGAGCTCTAGATTATTTTTGGAAGTCCGAGAAAAACATGGCCTAGCTTATTCGGTTCGTTCTGGACTTGACATCTATGAAGATACTGGCTCGTTGATTGTTTCTGCTGGATTGGATAAGATAAGAATAGAGAAGGCTCTGACTCTGATTTGCAAAGAGCTAAAAAGAATTAAAAAAGACCTAAACTCAGCTGAAATTAAGCGTGGTAAAGAGTTTTTGGCTGGCAAAACTGCGCTAGATTTAGAGGATTCGGCCAGCGCTGCTCAATGGTATGGCCAACAAGAGTTATTTACGGGCAAAATGCTAACTCCAGCCGAGAAAATTGCCAAAATTATGGCAGTAACTAAAGCTGATTTAGTTACCGTCGCCGAAGAAGTTATTAATTTCAATAAAGCTAATTTGGCAATCATTGGTCCGTTCAAAGATCAAAAGCCTTTTGAAAAAATTATTAAGTCTTTTAAATAAGTGTTTGAATTTTAGCGTCCGTAATCCGGGCGAGGTAAATGAAAACATATGCGTATCGGAATTGACTGCAGGACAATTTTAAATCCTGGAAAAGGCGAACAAGCAGGCGTTGGTTATTATACCTATTACCTGGTTAAAAACTTGTTAGAACTAGATAAAAAAAATAAATACGTTTTATTTTTTGATAATCGTTTCCATGCTACTGAAGAATTTGAGAAAATGGGAGCTGAGGTTAGATTTTTTCCGTTCTATCAGTACAAAGAATATTTGCCCGTGGCTTATTCTCAAATGCTTGTCAGTGCTTATCTAGATCGTGAGAAGTTGGATGTTTATCATTCGCCGGCCAATGTTATTCCGATGTTTTATAATCGTCCATCGGTCGTGACGGTTCATGATTTGGCTATTTATAAATTTCCAGAATTTTTTCCCAATACTTTTTTGAGCCGTCAAATTTTTGCGACCAAAGTTTTGGCGCCACAATCTCTTAATAAAGCCAAGAAGATTATTGCTGTTTCCAAAAATACCAAGAAGGATATCATTGAAGAATTTGAAATTCCTGAAGAGAGGATTGCTGTTGTTTATGAAGGTGTGATCAGTCACGGCAAGGATTGCCTCGATCAGTCAGATTTCCAAATGGTTAAAAATAAATACGGTATCAGTGATAAATATATAATGTTTCTAGGTACAATCGAACAGCGCAAAAATCTGATTGGTTTAATTAAATCTTTTCGTAATTTAAAAATGATTGATGATTCGCCAGTCAAAGATTATCAACTGATAATTGCCGGAGCGGACGGTTGGAATAGTAAGGATGTTTATCAGGCAATTAAGGAGGCTAATGTTGTTCTGGGTGGGAGAGATGAAGTAAGAAGAGCTGGCAAGGAAAGAAGGAGTGGTTTTGATCTGCGAGACAAGTTAAGGGAATTAAATGATAAAAAAGCTGAAGAAATGAAAGAGAAGAGGCTAGGTATCGATCGCCGACAAGGTGATGGTGCTATAAAGCATCTTGGTTATGTCGATCATGCTGATAAGCTTTCTTTGATCGCTCATGCTACCTGTTTTGTTTTCCCAAGTTTATACGAAGGTTTTGGCTTGGGGGTTCTTGAGGCAATGAGCATGGGTACGCCTGTGATTACTTCCAAAAATAGTTCTTTGCCAGAGCTAGTCGGTGAGCATGGAGCGCTTCTAGTTGATCCAAATAATGAAACGGCTATAAGTGATGCCATAACTCAGGTTTTGACTGATGATGGTCTTAGAGAAGAGTTAATGACAACAGGAGAGCAACGAGCTAAGGAATTTACCTGGCAGAGATGCGCCCTGGAAACTTTGGCCGTGTATGAATTAATAAAATAAGTTAAACAAAAAATCCTCACTGTAAGCGAGGATTTTTATTTGATATTTGTTTAAAACAGTATCAGCCAGACACCTATTATTAAAAGGCATAGTTGGAACAGCATCCCGACTTTAAGTGGAATATCTGATTTCATTTTATTCAAAAGAAGATGATGATTCCAAGTATGAAATTCGTAAAACCATTTTAGCGGTTTGAATTTGCCAATAACGTAAAGACCAACTAGCATGTCTGGTAAAATACTTCCTATGATTCCCCAGGTCACGCTATCGCTATCAAGAATAGGGAAATTTCTAAAGAGGTAAAGGATAAGAAAAATAAGAGAGAAGGCATCTATGAGTCCGTAGAGCGCGATGGCCTTGAGACTTTTTTCGGCGTCGGTCAGTTCATTGCCACCAAATCGTAGGCCAAAAAATTTTTTGCCAAGTTTTTGATCACCATGGGGAATAATGTCTAAGATGAAGTGAGAGATGATAGCTACTACAAAGGCGATAATAGGATTGTCGATTTGTTTGCCGATGATAATACCGGCAGCTGCGTGAACTGTAATAAACATAAGTGAAATTTATGATTTGCTAGTATAATACCATATTTTGAATAAAAAAGCTAGGTTTGTTATTGACAAATTATTTAATTTGGCTTAGAATATTTAAGTAATGTTTTAAGCCCGAGTGGCGGAATTGGTAGACGCGCATGACTCAAAATCATGTAACCGTAAGGTTGTGAGAGTTCGATTCTCTCCTTGGGCACAAAAAGATAACACCGACTAATGTCGGTGTTTTTGTGTCCAAGAGCAAGCCAATAGTTTGGCTTGCGTGAGAGAATCGAACGGCGGAGCGATGTTTTGTCAGCTGACAAACCGCGAGCCGGTGCCCAGACAGATTTTGGCGACGGCCAAAATCTAGTCGAGGGCGATTCTTCAATAATAGTATGACAATAAAAAAATCACTCCAAAATAGGAGTGATTTTTTATCAGTAGCAGGGGGCGGAGTTGAACCGCCGACCAAAGGCTTATGAGTCCTCTGCTCTACCACTGAGCTACCCTGCCATAAGTTTTTTGAGACAAGCAATTTGTTGCGGGGACAGGACTCGAACCTGTGACCTGCGGGTTATGGGCCCGCCGAGCTGCCAACTGCTCTACCCCGCGATATGATTTCGCACTGTTAAATTTAACATACTTTTAATCTTTTGGCAAGTCCCGGGTCTTAAAAACAAAGCTTTTGCTCTCAGGCAATGTTTTGTGTTATAATAATGACCATGGGACAAATAATTTCTATTGTTAATCAAAAAGGAGGCGTTGGTAAAACTACGACCTCTATTAATCTTGGCGCTTATCTTAGCCACCTCGGCAAACGGGTATTACTAGTGGATCTTGATCCACAGAGCAACGCTACGTCTGGACTTGGTGTTGGTCGTGATGATTTGACCAAAGGTGTTTATGAGGTTCTAACTGGACCCCATTCTTTTCGCGATATTATTGTAGATACAGCGCATAATTTTTATAAGTTAGCTCCATCAACCATGTCACTTGCCGGTGCGAATATTGAACTGGTAAATCTTGATCGTCGTGAATTCCGTTTGCATGATAATTTATTGGAAGTTAAAGAAGATTTTGATTATATTCTGATTGATTGTCCACCATCACTTGGTCTTTTGACTCTAAACGGCTTAGTTGCCTCTGATCAAATTTTGATTCCGGTTCAAGCTGAATATTTTTCACTTGAAGGTTTGGGACAACTTATGTCAACGATCGGTTTGATTCGTGATAACATTAAACCAGAGATTGATATCATGGGAGTAGTTCTCACGATGTACGATAGCCGTTACAAATTATCCAATGATGTTTTGCATGAGTTGTATCGTCATTTCCCGAGCAAGATTTTTCGTTCAGTTATTCCTCGAAATGTTCGTCTCTCTGAAGCACCGAGTTATGGCCAAACTATTTTGCAGTACGATCCAAAATCAAAAGGCGGTCGGGCTTACGAAAGACTAGCTCGCGAAGTCATTGCGCTAAAAAGTTATTAATTTTTTTTAATTTATATTATGCCTACTAAACCATCGGGATTAGGTCGGGGACTGGGATCTCTCATCCCTGCCAAAAAAACTTTTGGCTCAAGCTCGCCTTTATCATCGGTAACTTATGAGGACGAGGGCTATTCACCATTTGCCTCATTAGAAGTTTCCAAAATTGTCGGTCAGGAAAATGTTTTGCCAATTCCAGTCGATAAAATAACGCCAAATCCTCATCAGCCTCGCAAAAATTTTGATCAGGAAGAATTAAATGAGCTTATTGAGTCTATTCGCGAGCATGGTATTATCCAGCCGTTGATTGTTTCTAAGATTGGTGATTCTTGGCAACTCATTGCCGGTGAACGTCGTTGGCGCAGTGCTAAGGCCTTGGATTTAAAAACCGTGCCGGCTATTGTTCGTGATATGACAGAACAGAAGCGAATGGAAATTGCTCTGATCGAAAACTTGCAACGCAAAGATTTGAATCCACTGGAAACTGCCGTGGCTTATCAAAAACTTTTAGACGAATTTAATTTGACTCAAGATCAGTTGGCTATCCGTGTTGGTAAAAGCCGTCCCGGCATCGCCAACACTTTGCGCCTCTTAAATATTATCAATGAAGCCAAGGAAGCTTTGATCAATGGAACAATTACTGAGGGTCATGCCAAAGTTCTCGCTGGTTTGCCACAAGCGGAGCAAATGGCAGTCTTAGAACAAATTTTAGCTGGAAAATTGAATGTTCGCGAAGCAGAAAGAATTACCAAAGATGTGATTGTTGATAAAAAAATCAGAAAAGTAAATGTTGATTTGGAAGTTAGAGATAAAGAAGAAAAATTACAACAATTTCTCGGCACAAAAGTAGAAATTAAAAAATCTGGCGGAACTGGTCACATTGCCATTAAGTTTTTCTCGGACGAAGAGCTTCAGGAGATTTATAAAAAAATTATCAGTTAGTTTAATAAAAAAGACGGGAGATTATCCCGTCTTTTTTTGTTTTAGAATCGCCACTTATTAAGTGAGGCTTTTATTTTACTTTTAGCCATTGCTGTTTTGACAGTATCAAGCCAATCAGGATTTGGTGTTTTGCGATTTTTATCAATAACAATTTCTACGACATCACCACTTCGTAATTTATACTCTAGGTTAACTAGCTGGCCATTGACTCTGGCGCCGACGCATTTATTTCCTAAAGAGGTATGAACGTGATAAGCAAAGTCCACCGGATTGGCGCCATCAGGCAAATCAAAAACGTCGCCCTTGGGAGAAAAGACAAAAATTCGATCTTGAAAAATATCCACTTTAATATTTTGGAGGAATTGTTCGTTGTCCGTAATTTCTTTTTGCCATTTGACCAGCTCATCTATCCAAGCTAGATTTTTGCCGTTGATTTTGGCATGACTGCCTTTTTCTTTGTAGTGCCAATGAGCCGCGATACCATATTCCGCCTCCTCGTGCATTTTTTGAGTACGAATTTGGATTTCAATTATTTCGCCATTGTCAGTAAAAACAGTCGTGTGAAGGGATTGATAGCCGTTTGGTTTTGGTTGAGCAATATAATCTTTGATACGCCCGGTCATTGGCTTGTAAAGATTGTGAATGATGCCAAGAACAAGATAACACTCAGTAATCGTAGGCACAATAACGCGCAAGGCTATTAAATCATGAACCTTACTCAGATCGCGTTCGATGTTAGGGCGTAATAATTTTTTATACAGACTGTATAAATGTTTGGTGCGTCCGCTTAAAGTGACAACTGCAATCGGTGGATTCTGTTTGGCTAAAGTTTCAGTGAGATGTTTTTTTATTTTTTCTAATGTGGCGTTTTTACTGGCGTACTCGGCTGGTAAGAGGGAAGTGATCCAATCATATTCTTTGGGATAGACATATTTGAAAGCCAAGTCTTCTATTTCGCCTTTAATTTGTCCAATACCAAGTCGGTCGGCGATAGGCGCGTAAATTTCTAGCGATTCTCTGGCTATACGTAGTTGTTTTTCGGGTGGCAAAGCGTCTAGAGTTTTTAGATTATGGATACGATCAGAAAATTTAATCAGGACGACGCGAATATCGTTGCTCATGGCTAAAAACATTTTTCTCAAGTTTTCCGCGTATCTCTCCATGCCGCGATATTTCAAGGTTCCGAGGTTGGTGATGCCATTTACTAGTGACGCTACTTCGGGGCCAAAATTCTTTTTAACATCATTTATTGTAACTTTGGTGTCTTCTGGTACGTCATGAAGTAATCCGGCGATAATTGTCGGCATATCCAGTCGCATCTCAGCTAGTTTCTCAGCCGTAGCGAGGGGATGGATGATATAAGGCTCGCCAGAAGCTCTGGTTTGACCCTGGTGAGCTTCTTCAGCAAATTCAAAGGCAAGAGTTAAGAGATCGGCATCGCCGTCTGGCAATTCCTTAACTTTTTCGAGTAATTTTTGAAAATCTTGATGATAATCTAGCTCCATTTGGACGTTAGTTTTAATTTGCCTTATTATACCACATCTCTCGCCAAGAATAAAATTTAACAATTATGAAAAAAATTCAATTTTGTGTTCTAATATAGGGATAAGTCAGTGGTCAGAGAGTCAAAAATTTGTTATAATTATTCCATAATAATTTTCTTTTATTTCCATGCTTAGAAAAATATTTCTTGTTGTGCTCGTCGCAACTTTTTTGCCGTTCAATGCGCCTCAACTTTTTGCGGCCATGAGTTCAGCGCACTATCAAATTTGGGCAGACGGCTTCTCTTCCGGCGGTGACAATTCCAGTTCAACCAATTTTCAACTTGAGGATACCATTCAATCAAACGGTAATGGCGCGATTTCTTCCACTAATTTTTCAAATTCTGGTAGCGGACTTTCGAGTCAGCAGTATTTTCAAGGCCAGGAAGTTCTGACTTTGTCGGTCGGCTCCGGCAACTTAGCCTTTGGTCAATTAAGTCCCTCCTTAGCCAGTACGGTCAGTACCACGCTAACTGTGAGCTCCAATTCTTATTACGGTGTCAATGTTACTTACAGTGGCAATACTTTGAATTGCCCAACTTGTGGCGGAGGAACTATTCCTGCGATCGGCGCGACTGCTGCTAGTTCCGCTATCGGCTCTAGTCAATTTGGTTTTAATGTAATTGATACTGGCTCGGCCGCTAGTCCGAAAGCCTCAGCTACTGCTAATTATTCTAATCCGTCCAAATACGCTTTTCACAGTGGCGATCAAATAGTTAGCTCAAGTCGCGACATTAATCCTACCACTTTCAATTTGAATTTCTTAGCCAATATGAGCGGAGTGGAAGCCCAAGGAAATTATTCAACTAGTCTTACTTTTACCGCTCTGGCCAACTTCTAATTTATGAAAAAAGTTTTTTTACTATCCTTAATTTTTTCTCTTGGCATCTTTTTTCCCACCGGCAGGGCAGACGCCACCACTATTTCACCGTTAGTTTTGGAGCCATCGGTCGCGCCAGGAGGTTCGACAGAGGTATCTTTATTTTTATTTAATGAAACTGCTGATAATTTATATTTAAGTGGTTCACTTCAACCATTTCAGTCAAAAGGCGAAGATGGCCAAGTCCAATTAGTAAATAATAGCGATATTTCTGGCCAAGCCTTATCTTGGGTCAAGCTCGATGTTGATTCCGTGGTTTTGAAGCCAGGTGAAAAAGTTGCCGTGCCAATTAAAATCAATGTGCCAAAAACTGCTTCAGTCGGTGGTTATTATTTAGCCGCAATTTGGTCAACAGCACCGGCTCCTGGCAAGACCAGTCAGGTCAAAATCACTAGCCAAGTTGGCAGTTTGATTTTGCTAAAAGTTTCTGGTGAGGCAAAAGAGGATTTAAAAATTACTGGTTTTAATTTAGTTAAGTCAAAAAATATTTATGGATCATTACCGATAAATTTTGATTTGAAAATTCAGAATGATGGCAATGTTCATGAAAAACCGACCGGCATGTTAGAGGTCAAAAATGTTTTTGGGGGAGTTGTAGCGACGGCAAATTTTAACGTTGATGGTAAGAATATTTTACCCCAAAGCACTCGCGATTTTAATGTTGCTTGGAGTCAAAATATTGGCCAAAATAAGGGCCTTTTTAGTTCATTAGTTGGTTCCGTGGAACATTTTAAATTTGGATGTTTCACGGCCAAAATCAATTTGGATTATGGCGCTAATCACACTAGAATTTCTTCTTCTGAGATTTCTTTTTGGATTATTCCTTGGAAGGTTTTGTCAGTTGGCTTATTTATTATAATCTTGATAATCGTTGTTGCTTTAATGTTTAGAAAAAAGAAATGAAATTCAGAAATAAAATTTTAATCACCTCAACTTTATGCCTTGGTCTTGTCTCCTTGGCTTTTTCTGTTTTAGCATCGAGTCAAAATGCTAGCATTAATATCTCAGCTACTGTGCCAGGAGTGACGCCGGGTATTTGTGGTAATGGTGTTCAAGAATTCGGCGAACAGTGCGATGCCAGTGGAAGTAACGGTACTTGTCCGGCCACTTGTTCTGATACTTGCCAGCTAAATACTTGTGCCCCGGTTTGTGGTAATAGTATTCAGGAATCGGGAGAAGCTTGCGATGCTGGCTCTTCCAATGGTGTTTGTCCAGCAACTTGCTCGTCATCTTGTCAGTTAAATAGTTGTGGTGGCGGTGGAGGTGGTGGCTCAGTTTGCGGTAATGGCGTTAAAGAAACTGGAGAGGCCTGCGATGCTGGCAGTAGTAATGGTTCTTGTCCAGCAACTTGTTCATCGTCTTGTCAGTTAAATAGTTGCACTGCCTGCGGTAATGGCGTTCAGGAATTAGGAGAAGAATGTGATGGCGGCAGTAGTAATGGAACATGTCCTTCCGGCTGTTCTGATTCCTGCCAAGTAAATAGCTGTTCACTTAGGATTATTAATAATGATGTTAATGTTGGCTGCGGTTCAGCTACAGTTTATTGGAAAACGCAATATTGGAGTGGTAATTCAGTATCTAGTGACGCTTCTGTCGGCGGCAGTGTTGGTTATGGTATTAAAAATGATCAAGAAAATAAAATTGACGGTCCCAAAACGGTAGATCATGCCATTGTTTTGAATAATTTGTCATTGGGTCAAAAATATTTGTACTCCATTCAGTCATCTGAGGGTAATTATTTGGCGAGTAAAACTGGATTGTCTTTTACTTCTTCTTGTAATGTCAGTAATGCTGGTTTAAATGTTGAGGCACAGGGCAAAGGGGCTGAATTAGATATTTCATACCCACAAGGAGAGACAATTAGTCGACTCGTGATTCGAAAAAAAGCCGGATCGGTGGCGACAAGTATTACGGATGGCGATCAGGTTTATGATGGTAGCCCTAAGAATAGTCATTTCGACAGTGTAAATGTTCTTAAGGATATTCTTTATTACTATACGGTTTTTATTTGTAATGATAATAACGTTTGTTCTAGTGGTGTTTCTGGGAGCATGAGTCGAACAATCTCTGAAGCTAGCGAAGGTACGGCGAGTGTTGGCAGTAAGCAAATTAGTTTATCCTGGACTAATCCAGATAATGATGGGACTCACGATTTTACTTTTGCGGCTGCGAGACTGACTAAGATCACTGGTACCTGCGCTTCAGCAAAGCCGACGGATGGCACGCTTTTGAAGGAAGGAAATGTTAGTAGTTATACTGATACCGGACTAACTAACGGTCAACAGTATAATTACAAAATTTTTGTTAAAAATAGTTACGGTGAATATAGCGATGGTGTTTGTTTGAGTGCTACGCCAGTAGCCGAAGCCGAATCTCGTTGCTTGTCGAGCATTAATGGCACAGCCGGAGATGGTACCGCTAGTTTGTCCTGGGCTAATCCTGATAACGAAGATGGGGTTTTTCTTTTGAATTATATTAAAGCTCAAAGATCCTCTGGCCCGATTACTAATATTACTCAGGGTAGCACATCTTATAACGGCACTGGTCAAGGGTTTACTGACACAGGACTGACCAATGGTCAAGATTATTATTATACTTTTTTTGTTAATTATAATGATGACCAATTGATTAATTGCGGTTCAACTGTGGTGCAGCCAGTAGCTCCGGTTGTACCAACAACTACCCCAACCACTACACCGCCGGTTGTTACGACAACAACGCCGCCTTTTACTAATCAGCCAGATCAAACAACCATAGGAAATGGCTTGGCTAGTAGCACTGGAGCGAACCCTAAATTTAATTTTTATACCAATAACGGTTCATTGAGAATTGAGCCTGATAGTGTGGATAATTTGTCGTTGCTGGTTGGCAAAGATTTGTCTGTTGAGGTGACTAAAGATAATTTAACCAAAGATGTTTCTTTGCTGATGGCTGAATTTAATGGCAGTAACTTTTTAATTTCTCAGGACTTGACTGGTCAAAAATATCAGGTAAAAATTTCTCCAGTTCAAAATCCTGGCATCTATTATTTAAATTTATCAACCGTTTATAAAGATGGTTCTACGGCCAAAGAAGTCGTACCAGTTAGAGTTTTCCCATTGGGCTTTGTAGCTGCTGATCCGGAGGGAGTTAAACGTTTGCCAGATGCTACTATTACTCTATATCAGGATGGCCAAGAGGTGACCGGCTTTGGGATTGATCATCAAATAACTGGGGATAATGGCCTATATGGACTCATGGCGCCGAATGGTATTTATGATCTTAAAATTTCTCGTCCTGGTTATAAGGATTATTTCTATAAAAATTTTAAGGTAAGTAATAATGTTATTAATCTTAATGTTAATTTGGATCGACCTTTGGATGTGATCAATAGCGTTGAAGAGTCTTTGATTGATTATCAAAAAACCACACAAAAAGCAATCGCCGTTCTGCAAAGTCCAGAGTCAAAGGCAGTGACAGTCAATGCTGTAGCGCCATCTATTGTGACTGTGGCGACCGTTAATGCTATGGTGGCTATTCCTTGGTGGAATTTGATTTATTATTTACAATCTTTGTTTACCGAACCTCTAGCTTGGCTTTTCCGTAAAAAACGCAAAGGCTGGGGTACGGTTTATGATTCGATCACAAAACAGCCGGTTGATTTGGCAGCGGTGAGATTGCTCGATGCGGATACTAAAAAGGTTCTGCAAACTAGAATTACCGATGGTTCTGGTCGCTATAATTTCTTGATTGGCCGTGGACGATATTTATTAGAAGTAAATAAGGTTGGCTATGATTTTCCATCTAGTGTTTTGAGTCATGTTCATGAAGACAAGATGTATGTTGATCTTTATCATGGCCAAGCTATAGAATCAGCCAGAGAAGATGATGGCTTAATTGTGGCCAATATTCCTCTTGATCGTAAAGAAGTAACTATTACCGATCAACAAGCGATTAAAAAGGCTTTCAGGCGTCATTTCCAAGAGAGATTAAGCATTCTTGGTCCGATTATCTCCCTGATTTCTTACATTTTATTCCCTGGCTGGTTGACTGGAATCTTGCTAGTGGCTCATATTTTGCTTTATTTGCTCTTTAGGCGCTTGGCAATCGGTAAAATGCCTAAATCTTGGGGTGTGGTTTATAAATATAAGACTAAACACCCTCTTTCTAATGCGGTGGTTAGAATCTTTTCACCAGAATATGACAGAATGCTCGATGTTCAGGTGGCTGATGCTCATGGCCGTTATGGCTTTTTGGCCGGGAATAACACTTACTACCTAACTGGCAGTAAAGATGGTTATCAGGAATACAAAACTGATGTTTTTGATCTAAGTAAAACAAAAGAAGAGGTGGTTGGTAAGGACTTGCCATTAATTCCTGCTGATGAGGCTATCGATGAAAAAATAATAGAGAGTAATTTAGAAAATTCAGTTGACGAAACCGATAATAATCAGGAAGAAAAAATTAATCAAAATAAGGAAGAAATAGAGAAGAGTAATTGGGATGGAAAAGAAGATTTATTTGGGTAGTTAATCGAGTTATAATCTATATAAAACAGCTCTAAAAAATGGGGCTGTTTTTTTATTTTTATTGTACTTATCCACACTTCTTTTTGGAGTATGTTTTGTGTTATAATATAGAAGACAATTTAATAATTATAGTGTTAATTTAACTAACCGAAAAATAAAAGAATGGATTTTTTTTGTGTAGTTATTTTTAGCGTTTATTTTACTCATGGAAGGTGAAAAAATAAGAAAATCTAAGGCATATTTCAGGTTCAAAAAGCTAATCTCTTGGTGTTTAGTTTTTTTAATCATTTTTAATCTTGTTTTTGCCTCATTTCCGGCGTCTGTTTTTGCTGCCTCAGGGATTAATAAACAAATATCGTATCAGGGTAAAATCGCAGACAATTCTGGCAACTCTTTAGCCACAGGAAATTATAATTTTAAGTTTGAAATATACAGTGCGCTTACAGGTGGATCTTTACTTTGGACTGAAGAATGGAAGACTGGTCAGCCGTCTGGAAAAGTCAGTGTAGTTAATGGTAACTTCTCCGTAGATCTTGGTACTAATCAACCTTTGTCGAGCTTAGATTTCAATACTGACAATCTTTATCTTCAAATTTCTCTTGATGCAGATGGCAATGGCTCATACGAAGAAACATTCTCGCCACGCAAGAGACTGACTTCCGCGCCTTATGCTCTTAATTCAGATACCGTGGACAGTTTTCATGCTTCCTCAACTCCAACTGCTAATTACATTCCTGTTTTGGATAATAATGCCGGTCTAAATATTAACGCGGTTACTTCCACGAGAGGATTTTTTTCTAGTCTACTTTCATCCGTCTCCACTTGGTTTGATAATCTTTTCTTTGGTAATGCTACTGGCACTAATCTGACTTTAACCAATGGACTGAATGCTAATTCTGTTTCTACTACTCAGATTAATTTAAACGGCTCAGTTGTTACGAGTACCGCTAGTTTCCAAGGAGCTAAGGGAGATACCGGAGCTACTGGTCCGCAAGGTCTTCAGGGAATTCAAGGACTCACTGGTCCGCAGGGCGCTACCGGAACCCAGGGCATTCAGGGTCTAAAGGGCGACACTGGAGCTACTGGTCCACAAGGCCCTCAAGGAGCTACTGGCACACAAGGCATTCAGGGATTAACAGGAGCAACCGGT
>CAIVNC010000052.1 GCA_903907165.1 Candidatus Buchananbacteria bacterium | reverse complement strand
TTTTCATCCCTTAATTTTACCGCCAAAATAATTGCACTTCAAAACGGAATCCTCGTGACAATTAAATTAACGATTTAAGTTTATTTTAACTTTTTGAAGGAGGTCGGTTTATGTTTTTACTACTTGCCTTGTTGGTTGCAGTCGTTGGCGCGGTGAATGTTTTTCTTTGTAAAGATCAGACAATGAAGAACAAGGTTACAGCTTTTTGTGTTTTAATCATTTTTTACACGCTTATCGGCTGGTGGGTTATTTATGCCAGTGTTCCTTCGTCGGCTTGGCCGTTCTTAGGAACTTGCTATGGAATCCTACTTTTGATTTGGTGGTTTATTTCGGCGATTGTAGCTGCTTGTCTGAACAAACCAGGTTCATATGACCGTGGTTTTTGTCTTTCTTTTTTAGTTCCAATTTTTGGTGTAATAATCATTGTTGGAACTGGTATCGGCACTGATGGATTTTTCTATGCCGATAAATATGCCAATATGATTGGCAAAATTCAGGACAAAACAGAACAGCATTGGTCGCAGGACATACCGTTGCTTGACCAAAAACATATTAGATTAGCGCCAGATTCTTTAGCTTTGTCGACTGCCAAGACTGCTTTAAGCAAAGACGGTTTGACTCTTGGTAGCCAATTTCCCTTGAGTGAAAAGTATATTACAGTGCAAAAAATCAACAATGATTTTTTTTACTTGATACCTTTGGATTATAAGGGTTTTTTTGCTTGGAATAGTGCAAAAGGCGATGGTGTTCCTGGATATGTGAAAGTATCAGCAACTGATCCATATGCTGTGCCGATATTAGTCACTGGTAAAAAAATGAAGTATACCCCAATGGCTTGGTTTGGTGATAACCTAAATAGAAAATTGTGGTCAAAATATCAAGATAAGGTTCTGAAAGATTATTCTTTTGAGGAGGATGATTCTGGTAACGTTTTTTGGGTAATTACAGTTTGCAAGCCTACGGCGTTATTCGATGGTTTAGCGATTGAAGGTATTATTATTTTTAATCCCGAAACCGGAGAAGATGAATATGTGGACAAGAATGATTTGGAAAAAAATAAAAAATACGACTGGGTTGATAGAGTTGTGCCGAAAGATTTTGTTAGCGATTATATTAATTGGTGGGGAAAATATAAAAATGGTTGGAATAATGCGACTTTTGGAGGACGTAATCTCTTGCAGGCTGAAACCCCAATGATTAATTATTCGACTGATGGACGCTGTGTCTATGTTTGTCCGGTAACCTCTAATAATGCTAACGATCAGGCTATGACAGGGTTGATGTATGTTGACGCTCGGACAGGCAAGGCTACTTACTATACAACTTCTGGCGGAGCGACCGAAGAAGCCGTTATAGCCGCTGTTAATAGTGTTGTTGGATATAAAGGATGGAAAGCCAGTAGTCAGGTAGTGTACGAGAACGTTTATGGAAAAATGACTTCCTTGGTCCCAATTATTTGTGATAAGGGGAATGGTCATTTTACATATCAAGGATTGGCTCTGGTGGAAAATCAAAACAAGCGAGTAGCTATTGGTAGCACGCCACAAGAAGCTTTGGCGCAATATCAAATGCTAATGATGAATGGCGGTGGACAAATAACTACGGAAAACAGCCGAGACGTTTTGGAGTATAAGGGAAAAATTCAACGTTTAAGCTGGGATTTAAATAATAGTAACAAACAATACTATATTTATTTGCCCGGTTTTAGCCATTCGTTTACCATCAGTTCTCAAATTCAATCGGAAGTTGCTTTGACGAAAGAAGGCGATTCGGTCCAGATCAAATATATTGTTTCTGATCAAGCTTCCGTGCCGACGATGTATTTTAAGAATCTTACACTTAATCTGCATGGTTCAAAAAATGAGCAAGCGGTTGTTGCCCAAATTAAT
>CAIVNC010000051.1 GCA_903907165.1 Candidatus Buchananbacteria bacterium | reverse complement strand
AGCCAAAATAACAGGCTTAAATCGTTTTTAAAATATGGCGTATCGACTAAACCTTGCAAAATAAGCACGGTCATAGCTGTCATTAAAACGATTTTAATAGGACTTTTGATATCTTTAAAGCCTTTTTGATAGAAAATGATGAGCATCCAGGCAAAAGCGGCCAAACCGATTAGGCCTGTTTCCAACCAAAAATCCAAAAAGACATTGTGCGGGCTAAGTGCCCAGGGTGTAATATAAGTAGCGAAATTTACTCGATTTTTTGTCAGTTCGTCGAAGGCGTTTTGGAAGTTACCAAGACCGACACCGAGAATCGGGTGTTTCGTCCCTAATTCCCAAGTCGACTGCCAAATCTCGGCCCGAATATTGTTGGATGTAGCAATTCTTCCAGTTTTAACATCCGGATTAAAACTCGGTTTATTAACCTGCCAGGCACCGATAAACATAACAACGATAATCAGACTAATCACAACTTTTAGCCAAATTCTGGATTTTATAAAATCCCAAAATCTAATAATTAGATAAAAAACTGCACCACCGGCAAGTGCCAACCACGCCCCGCGAGAGCCAGAGAGGCAGAGAGCGAATAAGCTGACGGCAAACAGCAAACAATTAATAGCTAACAGCAAACGGCTGACAGCTATCGGCATTTTTGTATCTTTATTTTTAATTTTAGCTATCAGCTGTAAGCCGTGGGCCGCAAGCATCCCAGCGATTGGTGCTAAAAATAGAGCTGGGTAATTCGGCGAATAACCAAAAATACCGATCACGCGGTTATCCGCTGCCACTTGCCCAATAATTTTTTGCCAAATACTATAACCAGAAACGATTAGACCAGAACCGGCCAATCCCCAAAAAAGCCATGGAAAATCAGTTGGTTCAAAGTAGATCCAAATCAGCCAAAAAACCAAAATCGGATCAATGAAAAATGCTTTGAGTTCGCCTAGCGCCGCCCGGTGCGCTGGTGAAATTAAAGTTGATATTACAGCGGCTAAAAGCAGTAAGCCAATCGGCCACCAGATTTTAGCATCACGGTTCTTTGCCGGCCGAGATCGAAAGCGAATCAAGCCGATAATAAAAGCGACGTAGATAAGAATCTCCAGCAGTGTTGTCGGCACGTTAAATAAGCTAAAACGAATCAGGTATGCCGGTAGGGCTAAACAAATTAAGAAAATAAGATATTGCATAATAACTTCTATAAATAACCAATGACCAATAACACAATATTTCGGAATATAGAAATTCCGCGGCAAGCGAACTTGCCCGTAACCATTGAATGACCAAATTCTAATTTTCAATTTATTATTTGGTTATTAGCTATTACCCTTAAGTATTTATATTCATTGGTTATTGGATGTTGGTGATTGGTTATTTTTTAATATCAGATTCTGCGTCGCAATCATCAACCCTATTAGAACCCAGATATGAATAATGTAGAGAGTAGAAAAGGAAGCGTATTGAGTTAGAACTCCCCCAAAAGCAGCCAGTAAGCCGATCATAGTTAACTTTAAAAATTTATCGCGGGCTCGGCGAATCGCTTGAACAGATTTAACAACCAGTGTCAAAATAATTAAGGCAAAACTAATCAGACCAACAATCCCCATTTCCGCCAAAATTTCCAAATACTCATTGTTGACAATCGGCCAACCCTCTGGTGGTGTAATCAATGGGTAATACGAAACATAAGGGCCATAATTGCCAACCCCAATACCTAAAATCGGATTTTTGCGATACGCGTTATATGCCACTTCAAAAGATGTCAGCCGACCTTGAATCGAATCACCGGTGCTGTAATCGTTGAGCATCACATGGCCTACAAATTCATTCATAGCCCGGGGATCACCTTTAGATAAAGCAAAAACCACACCATAACCGATAATCGCTATGGCTAAAACGGTAATAATGATGTGCTTCCAGGTAAAGATCTGTTTAAATTGAAAAATGGCCAAAACCACAATGGCTACGGCCAGACCTAAATACGCGCCGCGAGAAACGGCTAAGACAAAATTGATCATCAGGAGAACGATCAAAGCTAAAACCTGCCATCGGCTAGCAATCTCCTCGGCTTTGCCAAAAAAGTAGGCCAACCCTAAACAAATTGGGATCATTAGGTAATCGGCAAAATAGAGCGGCTCCATGGAAAAAGCTTGAATCCGCGTAAAACCAAAAGTCTCCAAACCATATTTGTATTTGAGCATGGTTACAGAATTGGGTAAGCCGGCAATATCACCACCGAATTGGAAAAAGCCAAATAGACCGACAATCAGACTTGATATAAACAGAATACCAATGACTTTAATGAGGTTCTCTTTGGTAGCGATCATATTAGTTGCTAAAACCGATAGAGCCATAGTAAATAGAACAAAAACACAAACTTCTGCGCCCCGGTTAAAATTCAAGGCTTGAGTCAAACTGGCCACCATAACTAAAGCAAAAATAATCAGGGGAATAGCCAACGAGTTGGGTTGGACTTTCCATTTTTTACCATTAAAAAGCAACGCCAAAAGCCAAGCAAATAAAACCACTATTCCTAGAACCGTGTTAATTTTGACGTCAACACCACCAACATTGTAAGTCGGCACGCGCTCGAACGGCAAGAAAAAGACGATGGCGGAGAAGCCCCAGAACGGATCACTAAAAATTTTGAAAATAATGGCGCCAAACAAAAATAAAGCGGGTAGAATCAAAACTGCCGTTGTCCCGAATTTAACGACGCCAATACCGGTGATAATAATACCGAGAATGGCCAACGCGGATAGAGTAAGTTTTGCAGTCAAGGAAAGTTTTTTCATTTGTTT
>CAIVNC010000050.1 GCA_903907165.1 Candidatus Buchananbacteria bacterium | reverse complement strand
TTACTCCGAATTATCTTTTTAATCTTCAGCCGGTTGCTAGTCGCGGATCTCTTATTTGGCTTTTGGTTATTTTTGGTTTAATGATTGTGGCGGCGATTGTTTTGAAGGTAATGAAAAAGCCGGAACATTATTTAGTTAATCATTATCAAAAATAATTCAATTTTTTAATGACCATGGGACTTATTGGTCTAGTATTGATATCTTTTCGTTTTGTAGGAGCTTTTGTTCTTTCTGCTAGATTCTGGTTAGTGATTTGGTTTGGCTTTACTGCCTATTGGCTAGTCAAAATTTTAAGATATCAATATAAACATTTGCCTGAGAATCGCGACAAGGCAGAAAAAGAAAAGATGTTTCGCAAATATTTGCCTAAGCGCAAATAATCATGTCGGACTATCGCGTTCGACTTGGTAAGTATGGCGAGAAGTTGGCAGCGCAGTATCTAGAACGGCAGGGATGCCGAGTGATTGATAGTAATTATTATACTCAGTGGGGGGAAATAGATCTCATTGCCGAAAATGGCAATGAGCTTTTATTTTGCGAAGTAAAAACCAGAACCTCCGACTCTTGCGGTTATCCCGAAATGGCCGTGGATTATCACAAGGTCAAAAAGGTTCTAAAAGCGATCCAGATTTACCTCAATCGGAAAAACATTGAGAAGTTCTGGCGCTTTGATATTGTTTCAGTTGAGATTGATAAGGAAAATAAAAAGGCGAGATTGAAGTGGTTTAAGGGGATTGGGGAGATTTAAGAAAAATATTGACAAATCCCGAAATATTTGCTATCATTAGAGTATATAGAGATTTGATGATTATGACGGCCCGCAAGGCTGTCATTTTTTTAAGAAAAATCGCTAAAATTAATAATTTAAATTAGGTCTCAATCACCAATCCAGGTGGCTATCCAGCAGATTTGCCAGGAAAAAGGCCTCACCGAAGAAGCGGTTATTCACGCTATTGAATTAGCGCTAGCAGCTGCTTATCGCAAAGATTTCGGTAATAAATTACAGAACATCTTTGTTGAATTTGATGTCAAAACCGGAGCTGTCAACGCTACGGATGTTAAAACTGTCGTCGAAGACTTGCCAGCTGAAGAGTTGACTGATCTTGATAGTATGTTAAAGGGCGAAGTCACAGAAAACTCTTATATCGCTGAAGACAGTGATGACGAGGATATGCATAAATTCAATCCAAAGACCGAAATTCCATTGGCTGAAGCTAAACTTTTGGATCCAAAATATGAATTGGGTGATGAAATTATCACTCCTCTTGAAGTTCCAGGAGAATTTGGCCGTATGGCTGCTCAAACTGCCAAGCAGGTTATTATCCAAAAATTACGTGAAGTTGAAAGAGAAAATATCTTTAACGAATACAAATCTCAAGAGGGCACCGTTGTTAATGGCTCTGTCCAAAGACGCGATGGCCGCAACGTTCTTGTTGATCTTGATCACACCACCGCTATTTTGCCGGCCGATGAGCAAGTTCCAGGTGAAAGATACAATGTCGGCAACCGCATGAGATTTTATTTAAAAATTGTTGACCAGTCCGTCAGAGGACCTCAACTCATTCTTTCTCGTTCAAGCGTGGAAATCGTTAAGCAGATTTTTGAATCTGAAATTCCTGAAATTGCAAACAAGTTAATTGAAATCAAAGCTATCTCTCGTGAAGCTGGTAGCCGTTCCAAGGTTGCAATCCGTTCGCTTGATGAAAATATTGATCCTATTGGTTCTTGTGTCGGACAACGTGGTAGTCGTATCCAAACTATCATCAGCGAATTGAACGGTGAAAAAATTGATATCATTCTTTGGGATGAAAACGCTGTTAAATTTATCACCAATGCTTTATCTCCAGCAAAAGTTGTTTCTGTTGACCTTCAAGAAAATGGCGACGAAAAAGTTGCTCGTGTGACTGTTAAAGAAGATCAATTATCTTTAGCTATCGGTCGCTCCGGACAAAATGTCCGCTTGGCTTCCAGGCTCACTGGCTGGAGAATTGATATCATTCCAGAGATCAGTGAAAAAGTTGATGCTGTTGTTGAAGATATGGACACTGAAAGTGTTGATGAAGTAGAAGCCAAAGAGACAGAAAGTTCAGAAGAATAAATTTAAAGATTTTATTTTATCAAAAAAGAGGCAAGCTTTGGCAAGTCTCTTTTTTGACAACAAACAATATATGAAAAAATATTCACAAGCGGTTTTAGTTATTCTTGATGGCTGGGGCTATCGAGAGGACAAAACTCACAATGCCATCGCCGAGGCGCAAACTCCTTTTTTTGATTCTCTTTGGCAAAAATACTCACCGACTTTGCTCAGTGCTAGCGGGGAAGATGTCGGTTTGCCGGAAGGGCAGATGGGTAATAGTGAAATCGGTCATTTGACTATCGGCGCTGGCAAAAAAATTGATACTGATTTAGTGCGTTTAGCCAAAGCATCTAAGAACGGAGAATTTTCTCGCAACGAGGAAATGATAAAACTTTTTAATCATGTGAAACAACACGATTCTGTTTTGCATGTTATGGGACTAATTGGTCCTGGCGGCATCCATAGTCACAGTGAACATCTTTATGCTTTCCTCAAGGCGGCCAAAGAGTTTGGTTTGACCAAAATTGTTGTTGAGGCTTTTACTGATGGCCGAGATACGCCACCACAAAGCGCCGCAGGATATCTTGAAGAGCTAGAAAATGTTTTGACCGAGCTTGGTGTCGGATCTATTGCTACTGTCTCTGGAAGATTTTATGCCATGGATAGAGATAATAATTGGGAGAGATTAGCGAAAGCGGAAAAAGTTGTTTTTGAAAAAGATGGACAGCTAGTAAAAAATATTAAACCATCAGATTATCTCAAAGGATTATACCCCCAGGGGGTATATGATGAGCAAGTTGAACCAGTAATTTTTGTTGATGATAAAAATGATGTTTATCCACTTGCCCAAAATGATGGTGTTTTCTTTTTTAACTTCCGCGCTGACCGAGCTAGAATGTTATCACAGAAAATTTTAGAACAACGTGATAAGAAAAATTTATTTTTTGTGACTATGACTGAGTATGATAAAAATTTTGATGCTGTTGTTGCTTACAAACCAATTGAAATTGAAACGACTCTTGCCAAAGAAATATCTAAGGCGGGAATGACTCAGGCTCACATTGCCGAAACAGAAAAATTTGCTCACGCAACATATTTTTTGAACGGTGGCCAACAAGAACCTCACGAAAAAGAGGAACATATTCTACTCGAGAGCTACAAAGACATTCGAACTCATGACGAAAAACCAGAAATGAGAGCTGAAGCGATTGCTGACAAAGCAATTGAGCAAATTCAAAAAGGAACTAATTTCATTTTCATAAATTTTGCTAATGCCGACATGATCGGACATACAGCCAACTATCCGGCAATCATAAAAGGCGTGGAAGAAGTTGATCGTCAATTAAAGAGAGTGGTGGAGGCGGCTGAAGCTCAGGGCGTAGTAGTTTTTGTGACGGCTGACCATGGCAATGCTGAGGTAAATATTGATGCCGAGAGCGGTGAAAAGCACACAGCCCACACAACCAACTTGGTACCAGCAATTTTGACCGATGAAAATCTGGAAATTAAACAAGGCAGTCTGGCTGATATTGCGCCAACAATTCTTGAGCTCTTGGATTTGCCAAAACCGGATTCTATGACCGGTAAGAGCTTAATTTCTGATATTAATATCTAAATTAAGATAAGTTATCCACAGACTATGCCTTGACATAAATTAGCATAGATGGTATTATCTAATGTTGGACTTGGTCATTGTTAAAACTAAAACGCTCAGGGGGGCGCTATAATGAAAGATAAAGAATGCTTTAATTGCACTAAAAAGATGGTTTGCGGTAAATGTGGTAGGGTTTTGTGTTCCAGAAGGGGCGAGTTCTGTGCATATGAGGGTCATTATCTTTTACCTCCAGTGCCGTTGAATCCCGATGAAAAGAGGCAAGAGTGTGTTGAATGTCATGATACGGTTCGCATTAGATTGCCTTTTGTGATTATCGGTTCTTCGGGGGTACAAGCTTCCGCCGCCTAATGTTTCAAAATGAATGAAAGAAAAGATTTGAGTAAGAACCGGATTGAGTTTCCCGGTTCTTTTTTTATTTTCTGTGAAGTTGACATTTGCTTCATTTGCCACTATAATAGACAAGACTTAGACATTAAATTATTTATCATTATTTTATGAATTCAATTGTAAAAAAACTAGAAAAATCAGTAGTGGAAATTGAAGTGGAGGTTTCCGCTGAAGAAATGAAACCATTTTTGGTCAAAGCCGCTAATCGCATTTCCGAAAAAGCTAAGATTGATGGCTTTCGTCCAGGCAAAGCTTCTTATGAAGTCATCGAGCAAAAGTTCGGTGCCATGGCTATCATGGAAGAAGCTTTAGATAGTATTATTTCCAAAACTTATTTTGAGGCTGTAACAAAAGATGATTTAATGACTATTGGTCAGCCAGAAATTAAAGTTGAAAAAATGGCTCCAGGTAATCCCTTGGTTTACAAAGCCAAGGCTACTATTTTGCCAAAAGTAAAATTGGGTGATTATTCCAAGATTGAAATCAAAAAAGAAAAGGTTAATGTAAAGCCGGAACAAGCTGATCGTCTGATTGACGATTTAAGAAAAATGCGTGCTACTCATGCTCCAGTTGAAAGAGCTGCTGCCTCAGGTGATCGTTTGGAAATTGATTTTGAAGTTTTGATGGATAATGTTTTGATTGATAATGGTAGCCACAAGAAATATCCAATTACTATTGGCGAAGGCAGATTTATTCCTGGTTTTGAAGAACAACTTGTTGGCCTGAAAGTCGGTGATGAAAAAAGTTTTGATTTGAAATTCCCAGAAAATTATTATGAAAAAAATCTTGGTGGCAAATTAGCAACTTTTAAAGTTAAATGTTTGGCCGTGATGGAAGAAAAGTTACCAGAACTAAATGATGAATTTGCTGGCGCCATTTCTGGTGGTAAATTTAAAGATGTGGCTGAGCTCAAGAAAAATGTTTTGGAAAATATTGAAGAAGAGGAACAGCATAAATTGGATAATAAAATTGAAAATGATTTGCTCGATAAGATGATTGAGATTTCTGAGTTTGAAGAAATTCCTGAAATGTTAATTGATGGTGAAGCTCACAAGATGGTTCATGAACTAGCTGACAATGTGGAACGCCAAGGCATGAAGTTTGATGATTATCTTACTAGCATCAAAAAGACTCATGATGATCTAGAAAAAGATTTCTTCCCTCAAGCTGAGAAGAGAGTAAAAGCATCACTCATTACTCGTGAAGTTTATCAAGCTGAAAAGATCGAGGTGACTCCAGAAGAACTAGCCCAAGAGATTGAAGTGCTGGCTGGAACTTACAAAAACGATCCAGAAATCAAAGCTCGTTTGGCCAGTGAAGAATATCAAGATTATTTGAGCAATATGATCGGCAATCGCAAAGTCATGGAACATTTGAAGAAAAGTATCATAAAATAGCTAAATTTAGACAAAGAGACGGCTTAACGGCCGTCTCTTGACTTTATAGGCACCTTTTGTTAAAATAAAAGAGCTTTAAATCACCCGCAGAAGCAAATTAATTAATAAAAAGCGGGACTTTATTTACTAGTAAATAAGGTTAAATACAAAAATATGACCAAAGAAGTCAAAAAAACAGGCTCAGAAATGGAGAAGCTGCTTGAAGATAAGCAGTATTTTAATTTGCCAAAAGTTGGCGATCTCGTCAAAGGCAAGGTCCTTTCTGCCCACAAAAATGAAGTCCATTTGGACATCAACGGCTTGGCTACCGGACTTGTTCGTGGCAAAGAATGTTACACTGAATCCGAAGAATATCGTAATTTACAAATCGGTCAGGAAATCGAAGCTACTGTTTTGGAATTAGAAAACGAAAACGGTGAGTTGGAATTATCCTTTCGTTACGCTGGTCGCCAAAAGGCTTGGCAGTTGATTCATGAACACATGAAGGATGCTGACATTGTTATGGCAACTATTACCGATGCCAACAAGGGCGGTATGATGATCAGAGTAGAGAACACCGCTGGTTTCTTGCCAGTCTCTCAACTCGCTCCAGAACATTACCCTAGAGTTCCAGGTGGCGATAAGAATCGTATTTTAGAAATTTTGAAAGGATATATTGGTCAAAAGTTCAGCACCAAAGTTATTGATGCTGATGAAAATGAAGATCGCTTGATCGTTTCAGAAAAAGCGGCTTGGGAAGAGACTCAAAAGGATGTTATGAGCAAATACTCCGTCGGCAGTATTGTCGAAGGCGTAGTCACTGCTGTAACTGACTTCGGTGTCTTCGTCGAGTTTAGTGATAAGCTTGAAGGTTTGGTTCACATTTCTGAAATCGCTTGGCAGAGAATTGATAATCCACATGATTTTGTCAAAGTCGGCGAAAAAGTCAAAGCAGAAATTATTGCGATTGAAAAATCAAAGATTTTCTTATCAATCAAAAAATTGCTTAGCGATCCTTGGACTGATGTTGAAAACAAGTATAAGATTGGCCAGAAAGTTAAAGGTCAAGTTATCAAAATCAATCCATTCGGTTTGTTTATGGAACTTGATAAAGACATTCACGGTTTGGCTCACATCTCTCAGCTTAGCGATAAGCCAGTCAAGGATATTAATGAAGTCGGTAAGATCGGTGATAACTTGGAAATGTATGTTATCTCTATTGATCCAAGACATCATCGTTTGGGCTTAAGCCTCGTCAAGCCAAAAGAAAAGGCTGAAAAGACTGAGAAGCCAGAAAAAGTTAAAAAAGAAAAAGAAGCCGTTGTTGCCGATGAAAAAGTAGCTGAGGAAATTGAAGCTGCTAAAGAAGTGGCCGTAGAAGCTGTTGAAGATAAAAAATCAGAAGAACAAGAATAGATAAATAAAACAGCCTCGTTATAATGACGAGGCTGTTTTTTGTTTGACAAAATAGTTTTTTTGCTGTAAATATAGGGTGTTGTACTTTGTTACAAAGCCACTGATTCCGGAGAGACCGATGATAATAATTCAAAGAGAAGAAATTGAGTTCAATGGTGTAACTGGCTTTGAAGATTTATATGATAGCCAGGTGTTTAAAATTATTCCTATTAAAAATCCAGACGAGATTGTTCTTCTGAGAGTTTTATGGGAAATAGCCAGAAATATTCGTGATCATAATTACGGTTGGGGCTATCTCAAGATCGAAAGATCAATTGGCGGCTTGATAAAGTTTGAAGCTGGCAACTCTAAGATTCCAGAATTAGCGAAAAAGATTCTCTATGAGAGAGATCGAACAAAAGGCGGTTCTGGTCTTGGCTCAGAAGAAAAGAAGGGGATGATTTTTGGTCTGGCGGAATTTTTGGGTGTTAAGTTGGAAGTTGATATTGCCGCCGGCTATGTTTATAGGGGAGTGTATAAAAAAATAAACGACTCAGAAGATTGAGCCGTTTTTTATTTCCTTAATGATTATTTAATTTAAGTGGAGGACAATTAAGAAATAATAAATTTTATTAAATAGTTTAGAGAGCTGATTAGTTGGAGTGAGATGGAAACCAATAAAATTATTAAAGATAAGGTTAAGAGCCAGTTAGTTGAAAAAATCAGGGAAAATAAAATTGTAACGAGGGTTAAAATTTGAAAAAACATTTTTACTTTGCCGATTTTATCAGCGGCGATGAGTTTATTTTTTCTGCCAGCCAGGATAACAAAGAGAGCAATTAGTAAAATTAAGAAATCTACAGTCATGCTAAAGGCGAGCAATGGCCAATAAGCATATTTAAACAATAAAACAATAAGACAGCCAACATAAAGAAATTTATCAATCATCGGATCAATGATAGCGCCAGCCTTGGAGGTTAAATTTTTTTGTCTGGCAAGAGCGCCGTCAAGTCCGTCGAGAATAGCGCCGACCAAAAAAATTATCAAAGCCCATGAGAAATAGTTGTAGACTAGAAGCCAAACGGTAATTGGAATCAAAACTAGTCGAAGGGCTGTTAAGTGACTTGGCTTGATCCAATTTGGCAAAAAACGTATGATGGTTGCTTGCCAAAATGGGTCCAGTTTGTTCAAGCGAGGAGACTTTGCTAGCATTGACATAAAGATGATAAGCTGTTATTATTGTGGCATGGAAAGATAGCTTAATTATAACAATAATTTATTAATATTACTAAAATGAAAATAAAGAAAAATATCATAATTCCAATTACTGTATTTTTGGCGTTAATGGTGCTTTTGGCTTTATATAATGTTTCCACAAATAAGCCAAAAACTATAGATTTAACTACTTTTGTCAGTCAAATCCAGAGCGAGCAGGTTAAATCAATTACAGTCAATAATAACGAAATTGATCTTACTTTGAATAATGGCACATTAGAATTAGTTCAAAAAGAGCCAACTGATAGCTTGACTACCTTACTAAAGAACTACAACGTTGATCCAGCCAAAATCCAGAAAATTTCCGTGACGGTTAGCGGTGAAAGTGGCTGGTCGGTTTTCTTGATTGATATTTTGCCTTATGCGTTGCCTTTAGTTTTGATTGTTGGCTTCATTTACTTTATGACCAGACAAATTCAGGGCGCTAATAGCAAAGCTATGAATTTTGGTCAAAGTCGAGCCAAGGAATTTAGTCCTGATCAAAATAATAAAATCACTTTTGCTGATGTGGCTGGTGTTAAAGAGGCCAAGCAAGAATTATTTGAGGTAGTAGACTTTTTGAAAAATCCCAAAAAATATTTAGAAATGGGTGCCCGTATTCCAAAGGGTGTGTTGCTCATCGGTCATCCTGGTACCGGTAAAACTTTGCTTGCTAGAGCGGTGGCTGGAGAAGCTAATGTGCCATTTTTCAGTATTTCTGGTTCTGAATTTGTAGAAATGTTTGTCGGTGTTGGCGCTTCTCGTGTTCGTGACCTTTTTACTCGTGCTAAAAAGAACGCCCCTTGTATTATCTTTATCGATGAAATGGATGCGGTTGGACGTCAGCGTGGTTCCGGCATGGGCGGATCTCATGATGAGCGTGAACAGACTTTAAATCAGATCTTGGTAGAAATGGATGGCTTTGAACCAAATACTAACGTTATTGTGATGGCTGCTACCAATCGTCCGGATGTTCTAGACTCAGCTTTACTTAGACCTGGTCGTTTTGATCGCCGAGTTACTCTTGATCTACCAGACATTAATGATCGCGAAGCAATTTTGATGGTTCATTCCAAGACAAAACCATTATCTTCAGAGGTCAATTTACGACGTGTTGCTGAAATGACCCCTGGTTTTTCTGGCGCTGAGCTTTTTAATCTTTTGAATGAAGCAGCAATTTTGGCAGCTCTACATGATCAAAAGCAAGTTACTATGGCTGATATTCTTTCTAGTATCGATAAAATTATTCTCGGACCGGAACGCAAAAGTCATATTCTTAATGACGAGGAAAAGAGAATCACTGCTTATCATGAGGCTGGACATGCTTTGGTGGCCAAGAAGTTACCACACACTGATCCAGTTAGAAAAGTTTCTATTATTGCTCGTGGCTCGGCTGCCGGCTTTACTATGAAATTACCAACTGAAGATCGTAAACTTCATACTCGCTCTGAGTTTATTGAAGAATTAGCCGTGTTCTTGGGTGGTAGAATGGCTGAAGCAATTGTCTTTAATGAAGTAACTACTGGCGCTCAAAGCGACTTGCGCCAAGCAACTCATTTGGCCAAAAAGATTATTACTGAATATGGTATGAGCGAAAAACTTGGACTTAGAACTTTTGGCGAAAAGGAAGAATTAGTTTTCTTGGGCCGTGAACATAATGCTAAAGATTATTCTGAAAAGAGTGCTGAAGTTATTGACAGTGAGATTGCTAGGTTAATCGAAGAAGCTGCTAAGACTGCTCAAGACATTATTGTTAAATATCGTGCAGACATGGAAAAGATTGTAGCCATGTTGCTCGAAAAAGAAACAATTGAATCAGAAGATTTTGAAAGCATTTTTGCTTAAAATATAAATTAAAATAACTCCGAGCGATCGGAGTTATTTTTTTGTTTGTAGTAACATTGTTTTTTATGATATAATATATTTGTTGTTAAATAAATTTTAAACAAAAATATGGAAGAAAGAGTTTCCCTTTATCGACCAATCTTAAAAAAAGCTTGGCAAACGATTTTTAAAACTAAGTCACTTTGGTTTTTTGGTTTTTTTGCCGCTCTACTAGGTGTCGGAGGAGAGTTTGAAATATTATCTAGACTAGTTGCCAATCGTACGGTTGTCGATCAAAGTATAATCGGGGGAATGATGGATAGCATCAATACCGGAATAAGTTTGGGACTCGCAACTGGCGGTAATTTATGGGGTAATATTTGGTATCACATTACTACATCACCGTTTACCGTTGCTTCTATTATTCTGGTTTTTGTCATTATTGGCTTAATTTCCTTGTTTTTCCTTTGGCTGGCAGTGGTTTCAGAAGTTGGCTTGATTAGAAATGGCAGTTTAGCAGCTAAAAATAAAAAGGCATCATTAAATGAGGGAATTGAGGCTGGGGTCAAGAATTTTTGGTCGGTAGCAAGTGCTAATATTTTATTAAATTTAGCTCTTTTCATTATTTTTTCATTGCTTGGATTGGTTTTAATGTTTGCTAGTCAAAACGGTACTTGGGGAATTGTCTATTATTACGTATTATTTATTTTTGCGGTCTTGTTGGTTTTATCCATTTCATTTTTAGCTCGTTATCAAATTTGCTATATAGTTCTTAAAAAGTATAATTTTGTCGAGTCATTTAAACTAGCTTGGAAAATGATTAACGGCAATTGGCTAATTTCTTTGGAAATGGCCCTCTTGATGTTTTTGGTGTATGTCATTGGAATGATTTTAAATGTTGTGGTTGTAGTTTTTAGTATTTGCTTGCCATTTATCTTTTTGATTTATTATCCGTTGGGTTGGGCAATTGCTTTTGCCTGGATTGTGGCATTAGTATTGATGTTTGCCTGGTTTTTCTGGTCTACAGCGGTTATTATCTCTTTTCAATGGACCTGCTGGATGATGCTGTTTGAACAGCTGGATATTAAGGGAGGTGTAAGTAAAATCGCTAGGGTTGCCGGAGATGTGGCTTATTATTTCCCCGGAAATAAAGAAAACTAATTTATTCTCTTATTAAAACCCTGCCAGTTTTTCTGGCAGGGTTTTATAATTTTTAAAACTCCCTCTTTTTTGCTATAATTCAATTAAGAAAATTAAAGAAAATTATGCCCAATTTAGGACCATCACTGGAAGATCTTTTGGATAAAGAGGCGGCCTTGGACGACGAGACCACCGAAGGCAAGTTGAAGGCCAAAATCAAGAAGATAGATATTGAAGATAAAGAAAAAGAAAAAGAAAAGCAAGCCACTAGTATTGGGTTGCCGTATGTTAATTTGGTCGGGTTTCCTATCGGTCCCGATGCTTTGACTTTGGTTGACAAAGAACTGGCCAAAAAACTTCAAGTTATTTGTTTTTTTAATAATGGCACGGAAATCCGTCTGGGGGCTGTTGAGCAGACTGAAGAAATCAAAGAAATTGAAGAACAGCTGAAGGAAAAATATCACGCTCATGTTCAGACTTATCTAATTACCAAAAATAGTTTCAATACGGCTATTAAGCTTTATGATTCTTTGCCGGAAGTTAGAAAGATGATTAAGGGCGTTGAAATTAAGGAGGAAGAATTAAAGAAATTCGAAGCGGAGATAAAAGAATTTCACCAAATAAACGATCAAATTAACAAAGTAAATATTAGCGATGTATTTGTTTTGATTTTAGCAGCAGCTATTAATTTTAGAGCCAGTGATATTCATATTGAAGCGGAAGAGCACGGCATTATGGTTCGTCTCAGAATTGACGGTGTTTTGCAGGAAGCGGCGGTAATTGATCGCGAAAAATGGAAAAGAATTATTTCTCGCTTGAAAGTTTTGGCTGGAGTTAAGATTAACGTCGATACTAGACCTCAGGATGGTCAGTTTACAATTTTTTTAACCAAAGATAAGGTTGATATCAGAGCGTCGTTCTTGCCGACAGCATATGGTGAGAGCGTGGTAATGAGATTATTGCGTTCAGAATCGATTTCTTTGTCGTTCGATGATTTGGGTTTAATGCCTAATCAGTACCATATTTTAAATCAAGAAATTGAAAAGCCTAATGGCCTGATCCTGACTACTGGACCGACTGGTTCTGGTAAGACAACTACTCTTTACGCTATTTTAAGCAAATTAAATCAACCGGAAACAAAAATAATTACCCTAGAGGATCCAATTGAATATAAATTGAAAGGCATTAATCAAAGCCAAATTGATGAAAAGAAAGGCTATACTTTTGCCAAGGGACTTCGTTCTATTTTGCGCCAAGATCCGGACATCGTGCTGGTTGGAGAAATTAGAGATTTGGAAACAGCTGAGATTGCTGTTCAGGCTAGTTTGACTGGTCATTTAGTTCTGTCTACTTTACATACTAATGACGCTTCAGGCGTCATTCCTCGTTTGCTTGACCTGGGAGTTCAACCGTTTTTTATTGTGCCATCAATCAATGCCGTTATTGGCCAACGCTTGGTTAGAAAACTTTGTGATAAATGTAAAAAAGAACATATTTTGACGGAAGAAGAGAGTGAAATGGTTAAGAAAATTTTGGCTGTTATTTCATCCAAGGCTAATATTGAAATTCCCAAGGATGTTAGCAAGGTTTATATTCCAGTAGAATCGGACTGCGAGGAATGCAATGGCGTCGGTTACAAAGGCAGAATCGGCATCTATGAAATCTTTGTTATGGACGATGAAATCAAGCAGTTAACTAATGACAAAGCGCCGGCCTTTAAAATTTTACAGCAAGCCGTAGAAAATGGCATGGTCACTATGCTTCAAGATGGTGTTTTAAAAGTTCTAAATGGCGTTACTAGTCTTGAAGAGGTTTATCGCGTGATTGGCAAATTTGATTATATTGAAGAGCTTTATGACATCGTTATTTCTCAGACCATTGGTCGTGGCTTCAAGGTTTCACCAGCGGAAATGGCCAAGGCTGAGGAGTCGGCTCATGATTTAAAACAAGGTGGATTAGTGATTAAAGACGCGCCAATGAGCGAAATGATTAATTTAACAATGGCTTTGGCTTTGGTAGCTAATGCTGGTGATATTCATATTGAACCAGAAGAAAATGATGTTAAGATTAGGTTCCGCATTGACGGCATCCTTCAAGACATTGTTGATTTGCCAAAAGATAGCTATTTACAGTTGCTTTCCAAAATAAAAACTCTTGCTGGTTTTCCAACCAATGTTAAGCGCGCTAGTTGGGATGGACGCATGGCCGTATTTTTGGAAGATAAAAAGATTGATTGCCGTATTTCTATTATTTCCGGCGGTTATGGTGAGACAATCGTAATCAGAGTTTTGTCTAGTCAGGCCGCGGCTTTGAAAATGGAAGATCTTGGTATTAGGCCATACACTCTTGAACCGCTCAAGAAATCCATGAAGAAAACTAAGGGCGTGATTATTACTACTGGTCCGACTGGTTCCGGTAAGACTACGACTTTGTATAGTGTCTTAAATCAACTTAATAAGCCGGATGTTAAAATTATTACCGTTGAAGATCCAATTGAATATCATCTCGAGGGAATTATTCAGACTCAAATAGATGTTGATGAAGGTTATACTTTTTCCGTGGCCATGCGTTCATTGTTGCGTCAAAATCCAAACATCATGATGATCGGAGAAATCCGTGATCATGAAACAGCGGAGATTGTGATCGAGGCAGCTACGAGTGGACATTTGGTTTTGACTACGATTCATGCCAATAGTGCTGCTGGGGCCATAGCTCGTTTTGTTGGTCTTGGTATTGATCGTTCAATGCTTGCTAGTTCCATGGAATGTTCTATTGGTCAGCGTTTGGTCAGACGTCTCTGTCCATATTGCAAGAAAGAAGCGGCTCTCGATGGAGAGACAGAAAATAAAGTTAAAGATATTCTAGCCCAAATAAATCCGGCTTCCGGAGTAGCTATTCCCACGGATCTGAAATTCTATCAAGCCGTTGGTTGCGAAAAATGTAATAATATTGGCTATAAGGGTAGAATCGGTTTGTATGAGCTTATTGAGATGACGCCTGAGCTTCAGAAAATTATTCAGACGCCGATGGTGGTGGATAATGATATAGAACAATTGGCCGTGACGCAAGGAACATTGCTAATGATTCATGATGGTATTTTGAAGGCTTTAGAGGGCGAGACGACAATTGAGGAGATTTTCAGAGTAGTCTTGTAATTATTATTTGTAGAAAATAAATAGAGCCAGACACATGTCTGGCTCGTTTTATTTTTTTGACCTCTTTTTTAGATGCTAACGTTTTGAATCGCCAAATCAATAAGCGATTCAGGAAGTGAGGGATCAGCGAGCTTGCATTTCTCGTAGTAGGCTCTTTGTTCCCGTATTTTTTTTGGATCTTTCGGATCTATTTCCGCTCCCGTCTTCAGTTTTTGACTAACCCTGATTGTAATGAGAGTGTGTTCAAAGGCAAGGCTAATGAGTTTATCTCGTTCATTATCCATGTCTATTGCCACCTTTCTTAGGGATTTGATTCTTGAAATTCTTTAAGTTTTTCTCCGGCTATTTCTCGAAAAATTGTTCCCAGCCATTCGCGACCTTCATTTCCTTCGGCGCTCCAGTTAATGGATTCTTTCTTTTTGTCTAGGTACCTATTGAAGATATTGAAGTCATCAATAGCGGCGTCGTGTGCTATTGATCTGATTCGGTCTTTTTCGATTCTAATTGAAGCTTCGTAGCTTCCAGAATCGCCGTATCTTCTTGCTGTAATCATATCTTCGTTGGCTTGCTCAAGTTCCACGCATGCTTCAAGATATCTTATGCAACCATTAACAAGATTTTCGTAAAAAAATTTTAAATCCTCATCTTCAGGGTATTTTTCAATAACCGATTGAATTTCTTGTAAGATGAAATGTGCGGTGCTTAATTTTTCGATTTGAGGTTCCTCCACTTGTGGATGGTTTGTCTCTATAGTTGATCTCATTTTTAAAGCTTATTGATTATAGCATAATAACAATTATATGTCAATATGACGCTTTTTTGTTATTATTTTTTGTTTAAATTTAGGTAAAATTAACGTTTTACGCTTATTTCTCTATTATTATCTTTTAAAATTTTTATTTTAACATCAATCTTTTCTTTGGGCAAAATCTCACTAACGCGTTCTGGCCACTCGATGATTGTCAGGCAATTTGGTTTGCCAAAATAGTCCAAAGCGCCAATAGCCTCTAGGTCATCGCCGTGACTGAGGCGATAAGCATCAATATGGATAAGGTGTTTGATATTTTCATTTTTAATTCCATAAACTTTCATTAAAACAAAGGTTGGACTGGTGATTATTTTGGTAATACCAAGTCCTGAGGCGATGCCTTTGGTAAAAACGGTTTTGCCAGCTCCGAGATCGCCGGTCAAACACAAAACTTCACCGCCTTTTAATTTGGCAGCTAATTTTTGAGCGTAAGCAAAAGTTTGTTTTTCAGTTTTGGCTATGAATTTAGTTGTCATAATAATTCCCAATTCGGATCGACTTTAGTTTTATGCCAATTATTTTTACTTGGCATTTTTTTGTTCGCCAGATACGTGCCGGCAATGCCGATCATGGCGGCGTTATCAGTACAGAGAACAAAAGGCGGAACGGTAAAATTGGCGCCAAACTTTTTGGTGGCTGATTCTAGATCCAATCTTAATTTTTTGTTAGCCGCTACACCGCCGGCCATCATGATGGTTTTGGCTTTGTACTTTTCGGCAGCTCTGATAGTTTTTTTCACTACCACTTCGACAGCCGCTTGTTGAAATGAAGCGCACATGTCCGCTTTAAATTGGTCATCTTGCTTTTTAATTTTTTGCGCATTATAAAGCACGGAAGTTTTCAGTCCGGAAAAAGAAAAATTAAAATCCTTAGAGGCGAGCATTGGTCTTGGCAGAGAAAACTTTTTAGCATCGCCATTCTCCGCCAGCTTGGAAACAATTGGACCGCCAGGATAACCAAGATTGAGAAGTTTAGCGACTTTATCAAAAGCTTCACCGATCGCATCATCGACTGTCTGGCCGATTTTTTTCATTTGCGTATGATTTTTTAAAACCACAATTTCAGTGTGACCGCCAGAGACAACTAGACAAACGGCGGGAAAGGAAATTGGTTGCAAAAAATTGGCCGCGATGTGGCCGTACATGTGGTTGACTGGCAGGAGAGGTTTGTTCCAGGCAAAAGCCAGTGTCTTAGCGGCTTCAATGCCGACGATGAGAGAAGTAATAAGTCCTGGGCCGGCAGTGGTGGCAATAACGTCGATTTTTTTACTATCAATTTTAGCCTCGGTTAAAGCATCGTTAATAACCCAATTGATATTTTGGACATGATGACGAGCAGCAACTTCTGGGACAACGCCGCCGTATTTTTGATGAATTGAGATTTGCGAAGAAATGATATTAGACAGAATTTCAATCTTACCTCGAGTCGATTTGATAACTGAGGCTGAGGTTTCATCGCAAGAAGATTCTATAGCTAAAACAATCATAAATAAACAAATTAAATAAGCTAAATTTTACCTGATTATTAGCGTTTTGGCAACAGTCTAGTTTGCCGAAGCAAGTGTTGTTGCGCCGATCATTTTTTTCATTAAAGTATTGCGTTGAGGCAGGCTATAGGCATGAAGCACGACCATGGAACTGCCATTTTTTTTGATAACCGCGTTTCTTTGGGCTTCAACCAAGAAGCCAGTCTTAGCGGCATCAGGTCCCATGGCGATTAGGCTGTAGTTACGATTTAGGACTTCAACGTCACGGCTATTATTATCGCCACCCAAGACACTAAAGGTGTAATCGGTATATCGAGTGGCTGAAGCAATAGTTTCGTTGCTAAAAGCGGCATAACCAAGAATGGCCATTTCTTTTGGCGTGCTAATATTGTTAGGATTAAGACCAGTCATCTCTACAAATTTTGTTTTTTTGAGCCCAAGAGTTTTAGCTTTATCATTCATGGCAGAAATAAATTGTTCGCGAGTGAGGCCGCTGTTGTCAGCAAGAATAGCCGCTGATTGATTTGATGAGGCAGTAAGCATGGCAATCCAAAGGTCTGAAATTTTAACTCTATCCCCAGTTTTAAGATTGACTTCACTGGTGGCATCGCCATCACCCACTAGGGTTCGAGGATAATTAATTTCCGCGTTGGTAATTGTTACTTCTTGATCCCAATTTAAATTTTGGTCAGCCAGGACTAAGGCGGTCATAACTTTTGTCAGAGAGGCAATGGGCAGAATCTGATCACCGTAAGCTAGATTGCTAAATTTTTTGCCATCGTATTTGGCGGAAGCCGTACCAGAGAAAGCTGGGTCATAAGTTGCTTGCTCGCTGTTCATGGCGATTTTTTTGAAATCAGAAGTTTTTACTTTTGAGCCTATGACACTGGCAATATTATTGAAGTCTTGAAAATTATCAATAGAATAGCGAAGATTGTCTCCGGGATTAATAAACCAAGCGGCCGTTTTATCTTTTCCTAAATAGACAATGTGGCCGCGATATTTTTTTAGTAACGTTGCTGAGCTGGCTTTGCCTTTGACAGTAGATAGTTTTTTTAGATTGGCGGCGGTTATGGAAGTGCCAAATTTATTAATCAACCAAGTGAGGTCGCTATCGTTTTTAATGATGTAGCGTTTCTTGCCGGTCGGATCGATATACCAAAGATAATTACAAACATCTGTTTGAATGGCGAGGCGACCGTTAAGGCTTATTTTTGGAACAACAACGACTTTTTTAGTGACAACTTTTTTCTTGACAACGGTAGTTTTAGCAAAACTAACACTTGGGATAAGTAAAAGAGTAATTAAAAAAAGAAAAAATATCTTTTTCATTATAAAATTTAAAAAATTAATCAAATTATAATTTTATTATAGTACATAATCACTTAAGAGAGAAATTATTTTAATTTAAATTATTAGTTATGAATAAGTCGCTTTAGATCATGTTATATTGTTTAAATTAAGCTATTCTTAATCAAAATCATGGTAAACTAGTTTAAAAGGTGTTATACTGACTAAATATGGAAATCAAAGCAGAATTAAATGATCAGCAAGTAATCAAAAAATATTTGAGGGGCGATAATAAGTCGCTTGATGTTTTGGTTAAAAAATACTTAAAAATTGTTTATAATTTCTCTTTTCGTTATGTGACTGGCGAAGCTGAAGCAGAAGATTTGACGCAAGAAACTTTTATTAGAGTTTGGCGTAATTTAAACAAATTTGACACTGAGAGAAATTTTAAGACATGGCTACTGGCTATTGCTCAAAATGTTTGTTTAGATTATTTAAAAAAGAAAAAGGCCGTACCATTTTCTAGATTTGAAGGCGATAACGGGGATAATTTGCTATTTGAGACCTTAGCCGATGAAGCGCCACTGGTTAGCGAGTTACTGGAAAACAAAGATAAGACTAGTTGGTTGGCAGTAGCTTTGGCTAAATTATCAGAAAAATCACGCCAAGTAATCACTTTACACCACAAAGAAGAACTGACCTTCAAGGAAATTGCTGAAAAACTTGACGAACCAATAGATACAGTCAAAAGCAGATATAGACGTGCTTTAATTGACTTAAGAAAGGTTATTGAAATTTAGCTAAAATTAGCTAATATATGATTTGATATTGAAGAATGCACCAAAAAGCGTTCTTTTTTCGTATAATATAGTATATGGATCAAAAACAATCACAAAAATTAGCTGAATTTAACTATTTTGAGCCAAGAGCTGAATTGTTTGATTTAGTTGTGGCCAAAATTAATCAAGAAAGAAGCCTTTCAATTGCTAAGAGGCACGTTTTTATTTATGGTTTTGGTTTTATTTTAGCGTTAGTAGCGGTTATTCCTGCCTTTATTTGGTTTAAATCTGGCATTACCAATTCTGGTTTTATGGATTTTTTCTCATTGTTATTTTCCGATTCATCATTTGTTGTGAGTTATTGGCAAAGTTTTACTATGAGCCTATTAGAAAGCTTACCAATTTTAAGTATCATCGCTTTACTATCGGTTGTCTGGGTGATACTTGAAACTTCCAAGCTTTTAATTCGCGATTTGAAAACATTTTTTAATAGATCTAAAGCTTTAAGCTAATAATAATTTAAATATGGATATAAATAACTTTTTCCAGTCCAAGATTTTTAAAAATTGCTTGTTTGGTTTGGCAATTTTTATTGTAATTTTGGGAATTTTTAGTTTGGGTATGTTTGTTGGTTTTAGAAAGGCCAACTTTTCTTATGGTTGGGGTGAAAATTATGATCGTAACTTTGCTGGACCTCGCCAGGGGATGATGACTGGATTTGAAGATAAATATTTAATTGATTCCCATGGTGTTGTTGGCCAGATTATTAAAATTGATAATAATAATATCTTTATCAAGGGTATCGATAGTGTAGAAAAAGTTGTTTTGGTTGACAGTGGAACTTCAATAAGAGCATTCAGAAATGATATTAAGCTTAGTGATTTGAAATTGGATGATCATATCGTGGTAATCGGCCAGCCAAATAACGTTGGTCAGATTCAAGCTAAATTTATTCGTGTTATGCCGAATCCAGCTTTAGCTCCAGCGACCAATACCGATGATTTGAATCAGCCTAATGCACCGGTTCCAGCTCCAGTTCAAAATTAATCAGTTATTTATTTTAATTAACTATATGTTTAAAAAGTTTTTCCAGTTTTTTTTAAAGCACAAGATTTTTACAGCCATTCTGATTATTGTCATAATTGGCGGTGGCTGGTTTTTTTATGCCAAGGCTAATGGTAGTAAGACGCAGACAAGTTACGTGACTGACGTAGTAACTAAGGGTACGATTGTGACTTCTGTTTCTGGAACGGGCGAAGTTTCCGCTTCTAATTCAGTTGACATTAAGCCAAAAGTTTCAGCTAATGTTATTAATGTGCCAGTGGTTGATGGTCAAGCTGTAAAATCTGGAGATTTATTGGTTCAACTAGACACTAAGGATGCTCAAAAAGCCGTTAGAGATGCTCAGATAAGTTTAGAAACAGCTAAATTATCTTTGGAAAAAAGCCAACGTGGCGCGTTGCCTACTGATTTGGCTAGCGCTCAATTAAGCGTGGATAATGCTCAGAATAGCCTTGATACTGCCAAGACGAAGGCGGATCTTGATCTAAATAATCTTTATTCTAATACTAAGGGTGTTTTGAAAGATACATATAATAAACTTGATGATACGCTAACTAATCAGATGGATGGGATTTATAGCAATATTAGCAGTGAAAATCCGACGTTATCTTTTTTGACGGCTAATTCTCAAGCTCAGAGTAACGCCACTAATCAATTATTGTTGGCAAAGTCTTCTTTGGCTGATTTGAAAGTTGCCATGAATAATTTTCCAACCGATCAGTCAGCGGTAGATAGTCTTATTAATAAATTTATCAACTCAGTTACGGTTACTCAGAGTTTTTTAAATTATTTAAATGATGCTGCAAGTGGTGGTCTTCCTTCTGGTGGTATTTCTCAAAGTACCTTAGATGGTTATAAAAATAGTGTATCTTCTCTTAGATCTTCAATCAATTCAACTTTAACAACTTTAAATAATCAGCAACAATCAATCGCTAATCAAAAATTTTCCAACGCTAATAATATTACTTCAGCTCAGAATAACTTGGTTAGCGCTCAAAATAATTTAGCTTCAATTAATGCCGGAACAGATCCATTAGATTTAAAATCCCAGGAATTATCAGTTCAACAAAAACAAAATTCTTTATCCGACGCTATCAGTACCTTGGCTGATTATTCTGTTCGAGCTCCTTTTGATGGTATTGTGGCGAGCGTTGCAGTTAAAAAAGGAGATTCTGTTTCCGGTACAGCCGTGGCTACTTTGATTACCAAACAACAAGTGGCTAATATTTCTTTGAACGAAGTCGATATTGCCAAGATTAATATTGGTCAAAAAGTTAATCTAACTTTTGATGCTTTGCCGGATTTAAGTTTGACTGGCCAGGTAGTTGATATTGATACTATTGGTACGGTTAGCCAAGGAGTAGTGACTTACAATGTAAAAATTGGTTTTGATAGTCCGGATAATCAGATAAAATCGGGAATGAGCGTTTCAGCAGCAATTATTACTGAGGTTAAGCAGGATATTTTAATGGTGCCAAGTAGCGCCGTAAAAACTCAAGGCACGACTAATTATGTTTTAGTCTTTAATCCAGCTTTGCCAGCGGATGCAACTGGTCAAGGTACGGTTTCGACCGTAGCCCCGACTCAAAAGACGGTAGTCATTGGCATTTCCGATGATACTAACACCGAGATTGTTTCTGGTTTAAGTGAAGGTGATCAAATAGTAACGAAGACTGTAGTTTCTACAGTGACTAAGGCGGCGGCTACAACTCCAAGTTTATTGCAGAGCATTGGTGGTGGAAGCACTAGAGGAGTTGCTGGCGGTGGCAATTTTAGGCCGACTGGCGCTACTGGAGCAGCTCGTGGCAATTAATATTTTTTTATGATTGAAGTTAAAGGTATTACCAAAACTTACAAAATGGGCGATTCCGAGTTTCAGGCGCTTAAAGGAGCTACATTTAAAATTGAAGATGGAGAATTTGTGGCTATTATGGGTCCCAGTGGATCTGGTAAATCAACCTTGATGCATATTCTTGGAGCTCTTGATACGCCGACTAGCGGAACTTATTTTCTTGATGGCAAAGATGTTTCCACTTTGAGTGATGATGAGCTTGCTAATATTCGTCGTGAAAAAATTGGTTTCGTTTTTCAAGCTTTCAATCTTTTGCCTAGGGCAACTGTGCTTCGTAATGTTATGTTGCCCTTGGTTTATGACACGGTCAAGAGAAGTGAGCGCAAGGCTAGGGCCGAAGAGATGTTAAAAGCAGCTGGTCTCGATGAAGATCATTTTAATCATCTTTCTAATCAGCTTTCTGGCGGTCAAATTCAACGCGTGGCGATTGCTCGCGCTTTGGTTAATAATCCATCTTTAATTCTGGCTGATGAACCGACTGGAAATTTGGATACGCAAACTGGGGAGATTGTACTTGGAACTTTTCAAAGATTAAATAAAGAACAGGGCAGAACGATTATTCTAATTACTCATGAACCGGATGTGGCTCAGCACGCCGAGAGAATTATTACTATTCGTGATGGCAATATTGTCAGTGATGCCAAAAATCTTCATCAAATTATAATTTAATATCATGCATGTTTTGGATATTTTAGAAGAAACTTATTCGGCGCTTTCCGGCAATAAAGCTAGGTCAGGACTGACTATGCTCGGCATTGTTATTGGTATCAGTTCTGTTATTGCCATGCTTGCTATTGGTCAGGGCGCACAGAGTTCGATTACAAATAGTATTCAATCGATAGGTTCTAATCTTATTATGGTTCAGCCAGGCGCTCAACGCGGACCAGGGGTAACGGTAAGTGCTGGCAGAGGATCGGCTAAATCTCTGACCTCGGCTGATGCTACGGCGATCGCTCAAAGTGTTTCTTCGGTAAAAGCAGTTGCTGCAGAAGTTGATGGACGTTATCAAGTGACGTCAAAGGGACTAAATACTAATACTCAAATTGTGGGTACAGTTCCAGCTTATACTGATGTTAGAAATTTGAGCATCGATACTGGTAATTTTATTTCCGAACTGGATCTCACTAATGCAACAAAAGTTGCGGTCATCGGTCCAACGGTTCAGTCTGATCTTTTTGCTGCGGGCACTGATCCTCTTGGTCAGACAATTAAGATTAAGCAGTTAGCGTTTAAAATTATTGGTGTCACTAAAGCCAAGGGAGGTTCAGGTTTTGGCAGTCAAGATGATATGATTTTTATTCCAATGACTACCGCTCAACGATATTTTTCTGGTGATCAGTATGTTTCCAGTATTAGCGTGGCTGCAGTTAGTGCTGATACCACTAAGACAGTTCAAGCTGATGTGACAACCTTGCTTTTGGATCGTCACAAGATTACCGATCCGACTAAAGCTGATTTTAGTACTTTGAATCAGGCGGATATTGCTTCGGCCGCGTCCAGTGTCACTCAGATTTTAACAATTCTACTTGGTTCGGTGGCTGGAATTTCTTTGGTGGTTGGCGGTATCGGTATTATGAATATGATGCTTACGAGTGTGACGGAAAGAACAAGGGAAATTGGTTTGCGCAAAGCCATTGGCGCCAAAGGATCAGATATTAGCGTTCAATTTCTCGTCGAATCTATCTTTCTAACCTTTATTGGTGGATTGACAGGAATTGTCTTGGGTTGGTTTATTGCTTGGGTTCTTAATTATCTTGGCATTATGCAAACCAGTGTCGCTCTTTACTCTGTTTTCTTGGCTTTCGGCGTTTCAGCAGCTATTGGTATTGTCTTTGGATACTACCCGGCTCGTCGTGCCGCCAAGCTTAATCCGATTCAAGCTTTGAGGTTCGAATAATTAAATATTAATAAATAAAAACACAAACTATGCAAAAGATTTTAGTAGTTTCCGTCATCGTGGCGGTGGTTGCGGGTGGCTTAGGATTCTATGGCGGTATGACTTATGGTAAGTCACAGAAATCTAGCGATTTTGCCAACTTTACCCAAAATGGCCAAAGGCAGTTTGCTGCCCAAGGCGGTCAAAATGGAGGCTCTGGCGCTATGCGAGGCACTCGTGCAGGTCAGGCAGGAGGAGCCCTAAGCGGCCAGATTATCGCCAAAGACGATAAAAGCGTAACAATTAAATTGGCCAATGGTAGCACTAAGATTGCTTTCTTTTCCGCTTCTACTCAGGTTGGTCAATTTACAACCAGTTCTGTCGCTGATTTGCAACTTCAAAAGGATGTTATGATTATTGGTCAGACAAATGCCGATGGTAGTGTGACTGCTCAATCTATTCAAGTGAGAGAAGTGACAGGTATGGGTTTTGGTCGTCCAGACACAACCTCGACTCCTTCAGTTCCAGTGAAATAAAAAGAGAGATCTTTAAATATTTGCAATAATAAAACTCCGGATATTTCCGGAGTTTTATTTGTTATATTTTTTTATTTTTCTCAATAATAAAAACGCCCGACAAGAAATACTCTTCTTGTCGGGCCTTGATTTGACTATTTTTTCCTTTCTTTTGGCTTATCTGATTTTTTATTTGGTTAATTCTCCTTTCCGACCGTTTTCAGTGCTTGAAATACAGAGTGACCAGATGAGAAGACCAGAAGTTGCTGAGCGAATAATTTTGTTCGCATAGACAGCCACAATGATCTTTGAGGCAATTAACGCGTAGACATCCATCATTCGATGAAACAGATTTCCAATCGCAAAGAATGATGCCATTTCTGAGGCTTCTAGAGAGGTCTTCGTTGCTTTTAACTCTCTCCCAAAGATCGCCAATATCCAAGCAGTGTGCAAGGATGTCGGTCTCCATTAATCGATTAAGTACAACCTCTCCATTGAGGAGTTTCATGTCCCCTGTCCAGCCCCAATCGTGGGACAACTCAGCAACATCACCATCATGTCTGGCGCTGTTGTTATCTTTCCGAGAGGCAAGGTAGTGAGCTACCCTGCCCAGTACATTCTTGCTATGGACTAGCCGTCTAACGTATTTAATGAGGGGTGTGATTCGCTCTTCTATTTCGTAGCAAAGATCTGAGGGATCGGCTTGTGACAGAATGTATTCCGCTTCGCTAGAAGTTAATCCCTCATTTATCAGATAACTTCCGCAAATAGCTTCCGCTACTTGCTTGATTTGTTCGGGAGTTGCTAGACCTCCTTCTAAATCTTTGAATTCAACTTCCGCTTGCTCGTTCATGATTACTTCCTTTCGTTGTGTGAGATTGGGTTTTTAAAGTTTAATTTCATGATTATTTTCTAAAAACTTCCACATCATTTCAAAATAAATCCTGTGCGTTTGAGCAAAATCTTTACTTTCTATAACAACGGTGATATTTTCTTCACGAGTCGAAAACATAGCTATCTTGTCGCCGTAAATAATTTCCGTTGAGGGGAATTCAAATCCCGTTGGAGCCAATCTTGTTTCTCGACTTGAAGTCTTGTCCATCTCCACCATCTTTAGAGCCAGGGCGGAGCTTTCGTTAATGGCTCGGCTGGAAATTCCAGCTTTAATCTTTCTGTTTTGAATGTCGAGAAGAAATTTTTCTCCAGCAAACTCCACGAATGTTTCTATCCGCGCAATACTTAAGAAATCTTTGCCTCCAAAATTTAATATTTCATCCCAAACTTTTCTAAACCCCTCTTCGCCGGCATAAACTCTTATTTGAGGTTTAAAATCTGATTCGGCAGTAATGCTTTTGACAAGAGGCAATAGATCTTCCACGGCCTTCTTTGACCGAGAAAATTGATCATGTTGGACGTCCAAGAGGGAATAGAAGGTGTTAGTTGGACTTTCCACGATAAGTCTTCTTTTTTTGCCTCGTTTTACTTCGGCTAAATATCCTTTCTGTTTTAGTTTTTCGGCGATATCAAAGGCCGTGCCACGGCTAAGTCCCGTGTCTTTGGCAATAGAAATGATGCTGGAATCGGTATTTTGTAGAACCGACAGGTAAACCCCGGATTCTTTTTCTGATAGTCCTAATTGTAAAAGAGCCTCAGTTATCTGTTTTTGTTGAACTTTATTCAACATATAATTATATCACTAGTTAGTTAATTTGTCAATAATAACCGTCATTATCTTAATTTAATATTT
>CAIVNC010000049.1 GCA_903907165.1 Candidatus Buchananbacteria bacterium | reverse complement strand
CATTTACTGGTATCCACTTGGCATTTACTAGTACAAGAAACGCTACCAGTACCGAGGCCATAACCAGCGCAAGTATCTTTACCGACTGGAAAGGCAGTGCCATCGCAAGACTCACCTGAATCCAATTTGCCATCGTTATTACAAGAACCAGAAGCCAACTGACAAGTACAGGTACTCAAACCGCAGACTAAACCAGCTTGACAAACATTTTGAGCTGAACAAGAACCGCTGCCGGCTTCCCCTACTCGACCGCAAGGATCGCCTAGGCCACCTGCTGATAAAACAAAAATAAACGGATTACTATATTCTGATCCATTATAAACTTCGATTGAACTTTGACCTCTTTTATTTTCTGGAACTTGATCGATAACTGAGGAAGATAGCCAAGTATTTTTGATTGTTGGATATGTACTGGAAACATTGCCGTTAGAAAATGGCCAAACAACTGTTCTACCACTACCAACTAAATCAAAATTAACTCCAAAAATCGTAGTTGTAGCTTGATCAACACCATAACCCGGATTCACACCACAAATGCCTGGTCGGACAATATTATTAACCAAAAAATCTTTGCCGTTACTAGTTAAGCCACCAGCAGAAGACGCTGTAGTAACTGTTACTGTAGTCGATGAATTGATTTTTAAGCCACTTGGCACTTGAACAATAATTTGGTCATTAGTCCAATTTTGACCGCACACTGCCGGCAAATTTATTACACCCATAACATCATCAAACCAGACGGCTCCAGTTGTCGTTCCAAAGTTGTAACCGGAAATGGTAACATAATTACTCGCAGCACCATTGCCTGGATCTATATAATTTATTACTGGTTTCTTGGCACAAAGACAGGAGGAAGTTAAGCATTTACCAGAAGAACAATTCTCATCTTTATTACTGCAAACATTATTAACGACACCACAGCTATTTCCATCGCAAGCGCCACAAGATCCACCGCAATCTATTTCTGTTTCATCAGAATCTTTAACACTATTGAAACAGTGAGCTGGGCGAATCTTGGTTTTTATCGCTCTAGACGAAATTTTATTACCCAAAGCATCAGATGTAAATACAGTTCTTAACTGCCAAATAGAATCTAAAGGATAAGAAGAACTCGCTGAAGTGTCCCAGGCAGCCAAAGAATTAACTCTATCGGTAGTAGTAACAGATGGATTAAAATCCGCAGCATAACTATAAGTTGAAGAAGCAGAATTTCCAGAAATTTTAAAACTAGCAATGGTTCCGCCTTGATTTTTAGCATAACCAGTAACCGTTAAATCAGATTGATTTGGAACGCCAGCCACGCCGTCAAAATAATAACCTAGATTTTGTTGCCAATTTAAACCAGTTGAAGACAATTTAACAATCGAAGTAAACTGATCCGGTATTGGTAGAATACAACTAGATCCAACACATGGACACCCCGCTCCAACACAACCAGGAGGATTAATAATCGGACCACCACCATTATCACTTGGGAAAAGACCCATTGCAAAAAATACAATAGCATAAGCTGACAAGATAATTGCCAGTCCAATAATTGAACTAGTAATCATTCTTTTAGCTTTATTAACCTTTTCTGGATCACCAGCAGAGGTCATCCATAAAAATCCAGAATAAAGAATCAAAACCAATAGAAGCAATCCTAAAAGTCCAAGTAAAACTTTTATAACATTGACAACTATCGTTATAAGTGGAGTGGATGACAAGCCAGTTCCTTGAGCTGCCTCAACATTAAGCAGAGCGGCACCACCTGTTGCAGCCAGTGCCCAATTTGCGGAAAATAAAATCAAAGAAGCTAAGACGATAACTAGCGCCAATGATTTTAAATTTTTTTTATATTGAAGCGACATGTAAAATTTCTAGCTAAATTTAGTTAGCGCTAGTAGAGGAAGTAATACACTGACCATAACAACAACCAGTTCGTCCATCGGTAGAGGTAGTTGGAACAGTATCGTGATCACTGCTCAAAAGCCATCTACCTGGACGATTAACAGCTGGGTAATCTTTATCTTTACAATTTTGATCCGTAGTACAAACAGCAGCGCCAGAAATAGCGGAGCATTTATTGCTATTTACCGAACTCCTCCAAATACCAAGACAGCAACCAGTTCTATATTCAGTCAAATTAACTCCATTACCCAAAACTACCGGGGTAGAAGTTGGGTGATCTTTGGTGATTATCCAACTACCAGACTCATCGTAATCGCCATTTTTGCCATCACCATAATAAGTAGCCTTACAAGCATTGGAAGTATTTGATGTATAATCTTTTACTTCTATAGCGCCATCAACCTCAGAACAATTCATGTGAGCATAAGAAACTGGATTTGGTAAAGCCACTTTAGCATTGCCCAAACTATCGTCACTGACACAACCGCTAGTTGAAGTGCTTTGATCATTAACATAAGCGCATCCCTTTGGTTGATTTGTAGCATCTTTAGGGCCAGCTCCTGGTAAGAAACAATTTTGAGTAATAGACTCTAGCCCAGAACCAGCCAATGGTAAATAAGCATTAGCGGATAAGAAAACTTCGTGATCAAAATAACCTTGAGTATAATTTGCAAAACCATCATGATCACTATCTACGGCATAATTTCCAATCCAATATGCTACTGGCACTTCATTCTGTGAAACATTAATCGCCAAGAATCTCTTATTGCGACCACGCTTATCACTGTCCTCACCATAATTCCAACCTGGTTTGATTGTGCCACTGCGCATAACCTTACTAAAATCAATCTTCACTTGATCTTTAGTTGAACTAGTCTGAACATCACCTTGAGGAGAAATGTCAGTTAAAAGCGGAGACTGTAAATCAATCTTATCCGATAGCCAGAACGACCAAGCAAAATTATCACCGTAGCCGCTATTAGTTGGATCGGATGGATTATATAATGGAGTGTTATCATTCAAACTATAAATACTCTTAGCGCCAGAAACTCCATTGGCAATACCTAAAGTTTTCCCCTGATCTTGATAATAATTGAAACTGCCATTAAGAGAATTATTAGCCATGTCAGTGACACCCTTAGCGCTAGCATCGCTGGCTGGATAATAAGCGGTTGTTTGAATGGTCTTAAAACATCTACTACTAGCATTACAGGATCCATTCCAACCAGTACACCAACTAGCACTAGCAACACATGGGGTGGAGGTTGGATAGTAGACATTGGCTGTTACTGATTTAGCACATTTGCCACTTTGATCTGTTCCGCCCCAAGTACCACAAGTTGAGGCGTTATAAGCTGCTAAATCAGCCGCCTTAACTTCCACTTGATATTTAGTGCCCTTATTACTAAGATAATCCTTATTATTAACATCGGAAGCAACGTCATTTGTTGGCCAGCAATAAATCGGATCACCACAAGCATTACGTCCACATTCAATATTGCCAGTCAATTCTATGGTCCTATAGCCATTGGAAATTTTGGCAATATAACCTGCCGAAGTATTGATTGGGGCAGCGCTATTGGCCTTGCCGAAATTAACTATAAACTGATCAATATCCAAAGGATTTATTGCTTTATTAAAATTAATTTGAACCACGGTGTTGCGATAGCCATCTGGCCGATCATTAACCTTAGCTGTATCAACAGCATTTTGACCAGCAGATCTGGAAATACTATCAACAAACGAGCCAGCGGAAGCGCCATTTATAGAGAAATCATAAGAGCCAGAATTAACGCCAGTCTCTTGAGTTTGCAAGCAAGTATTTCCACCGGTTTTACAAGAAGAAAAAATGGTTTTATAGTCAGATAAAATTTTATCCAAGGAATTAATAAGGGTTTCCGAACCACTAGCACCCTTGGTTATATCTTTGCCAATAATATAACTTTTTAAAACAGTGCCATCCTTATTAACAGTAAAAATATCGCCATCACTTTTTGCCGTAACTGTAAAATTCCAAGAACTGCCTGGAGAAGGAGCGCCATTAAAATTCATCACTATACCCTTAGTTCCTAGGGATATTGATTGACTGCCCGTAGGAATAGTCAATGAATCCTTAGAGCCATTTGGCCAAGTGACATCCAAAGTTCCAACACTACTACTAGCAAAAACGGTTACATTACCACTCAAAGTTCCAGTGTACGTTCCACTGATCGTAGCATCAACGGTGCCACCATTTTTAGTCACCTTAGAAACCGAAGCCGCCTGATACCCACTGGCATTAGTAGAACTAGCCGTAAAATTAAAAGTAGTAGCTGTCGGAGCCGCAGAAACAGAATAATCATCCATGTAGTTATCTGGATCAGGATAAACTCCACTAACTGAAGCTAGACCGCGATTAATATCGCTATTTAAACTTAGAACCGCTGGCGGATCCAAATCTAACTGGCCATTAGTCGTAAACTGCCAATCATAGCTGTTACCAAAGCCAAAGAAAATCGAAGAGTTTGAACCATCACCCTTATTAATTCCTTGTTCCAAAGTCACTTTAAAAACCAAATCTGGAACATTAAGTCTACCTAAATATTGATTGGGCGTAAAAACAAAAGTTTTATTATCACCAGAGCGCTGGCTAACGGTTGTGCTAACATAATTAGCTTCAACTAAACCTGCACTATTAGCACAATTACCAGTCGTTTCAGTTCCAATACAACATTTGCCAGTTGATTTATCAGCCAAACAAATAGAAACGTTTTTCATTGTACCGCCATTACAAATGCCATTGGAAGTTGCGCAAATAGTATTTGGATCAATATTTTGCTTGAAAGTTACGGCAATCATAGTATTTATTGGCACGTCAGTTTGATTGCGAGCCGGATAAACACTTTCAATCGGTCCGCCGCCAATACCAGCCAAATAATTTCCACCTGGACGACCGCCACCGCCATTACCACCATTGCCACCAAAACCTCCATTAAATAAAGCCAAGACCCATGAAACAATGGCAAAGGCTAAAAGGATAATTGCCAAACCAATAATCGCATTGGTAATGATCTTTTTGGCCTTGTTAATTTTTTCTTCCTCACCCTGAGAACTCATCCAGAGGAAGCCGGCATAAAGAATCAAAACTACTAACAATAATCCTAACAAGCCCAGGAGAAATCTGATGACATTAATAATAATCGTCAGAAGTGGAGTGGTTGATAACCCTGTACCTTGAGCTGCCGCCAAGTTAGTTAGTTCTGCTGCCGATTTTGCTTGTTGAGCCAAACCAATATGTGGTGTCAGCACAAAAACAAAAACTGCCAAAAACAAAGCTAGGAGTAACTTTTTGGCAATTGACGACCTCAGCATGGGTAAAAGTCGCAATCTAAACATAAATTTTTTTTATTTGAATTTTATAATAATTACTGGTCAGTTGCGAATCATTTTTTTAAAAAATAAATTCGCAACTGGGACTAATCACTATATTTTTCCTAATTTTTCTTTGATCATTGCAGAAAGTTTTTGGCCATCAGCTCTGCCAGCTGCTTTCTTTACAGCAGCTCCCATCACCTTGCCAAAATCAGCCGAACTAGTTACCCCCAACTCATTAATTGTTTCCTTAATTATAACAATTATTTGTTCTTCAGACAACTGTTCTGGCAAATACTTTTCCAAAAAAACAACCTCGGATAATTCTTTTTCTGCCAAATCATTTCGATTGCCGGCTTGATACGTATTAGCTGAGTCTCTGCGTTGTTTAACTTCAGATTTTATCAGACTAATAACATCTTCGTCAGGCAAATCAATTTCCTTAGCAATCATTTTTTCGATTTTGCGATTTTGGACAGCACTTTTAAGCATTCTCAAAATGGACAAATCATCTACTTTCCTTTCTTTCATGGCAACTAAAAAATCGGAATCAATTTTTTGCTGTAAAGACATGGATTTAGAGATTATTTGTTATTTCTGCTTTCTTCAACTAACTTACCAATTTTCTTTAAGTATTCACGCTTATCAGAGATTTCAGATCTTCTAGCAGCAGCTGTTCTGACAGCTGTTTTATTTTTCTTGGCAACATGGTAACGAATTTTTCTGGATTGAATCAGTCGTCCGCTTTCCTTGATTTTTCTGCTGAATCTTCTAACCAACGCTTCAAACGTTTCACTTTTTTTTCTTTTTACTTCTACCACTTTAATTTCACCTCGCTTTCCTTAGTTTTAAATTAATTAATATTTTAATAGCTTATCGCGAAATAATATTTACTTCACGACTAACCGATTAAAAACTGTCTTCGCCGCCCATCAAGTCATCATAATGCTCTTCGGCCTCAATGACTTCATGTTCTTGATCATCTTCTTCACCAGCAACAATGCCATCTTCTTCACGATTTTTTCTCTTGGCTTTTTTATCTGACAATTCATCTTCATCACCGCTAGCCAAAGAAACAATTTTACTGGTGCGATATTTCTTAATCCTCGTTCTTATCTCTTCCTCAATATCGTTAAAATTAATCACCTCTTGAATACCGCCATCCATATCACGAAGCAAAATCGTGCCATCGCCAATTTCTTTTTGACCCAAGATCAAAGTAAATTTAACCTTGAGCTTATTGGCAACCTCTAACTGGCTTTTTAAATTATCTTTGTAAAAAGCTTGAGCTGGATGCAAATCTTCTATGCTTCGCAATCTTTCATAAAGAGCCATGGCTTTTTTCTTGGCTGGTTCGCCGAGTTGAGCCACAAAAATATCATATTTCATTTCTGGAACCAGAATATTTTTTTCTCGCATCTTGGCAATGATCCTATCCATACCCATGGCCAGACCAACAGCTGGAGTCGCTTCACGACCACCCAAAATTTCTACCAAGCCATCATATCTGCCACCGCCGCCCAAAGCTGATTTGCCAACCTCATCATCATTAGACCAATATTCAAAAATTGTTCGAGTGTAATAATCTAAACCTCTGACAACGTAAGGATTAACAACGTAAGGCAAATTAATTTCATCAAGATATTCCAAAACTTTCATGAAATGCTTCTTACATTCTTCATCGAGATAATCCAAAATCTGGGGAGCTTCATCACGCAAGGCGCGACAACCTTCTTCTTTACAGTCCAAAATGCGCATCGGATTTTTGAGCAAACGCTTTTTACAACTCTCACATAACTGCTTGCTGTGGGATTTATAATATTTAATTAATTCTTGTTTATATTTTTCTCGACATTCTGGACAACCAATACTATTAAGTTGAACGGTGGACTCCAAACCTAATTCATTTAAACAGCTCCAACCAAGCAAAATCAACTGAGCATCAAGCGCTGGATGTATCTCACCGATAGCTTCAAAGCCAAATTGATAGAATTGGCGGGAACGACCGGATTGGGGTTTTTCATGACGAAACATTGGACCAGCATAAAAAAACTTAACTGGTTGAGACTGATTAAGCATGCCGTGTTGAATATAAGCACGAACTGCGGCGGCCGTCGCTTCTGGACGCAAGCAAAGATTATCACCGCCCTGATCAGTAAAAGCAAACATTTCTTTGTCTACAATATCAGTTTGTTTACCAACACCGCGAACAAATAAATCAGTCATTTCTAGAATAGGCGTTTCGAGTAAGCCATAGCCATAATCATCAGCGGCCTTTTGAGCTACTGCTCTGACCTTCTGCCAATAAGCCTGATCCTGAGGCAAAATATCTTTCATACCAGTAACAGTGGCTAGTTCTTTTTTACGGCCACGACCACTCTTAGTAGTCGCGTCTTTATTGTTTTTTTCTATATCTTTTTTTGGTCTAGGCATACAATTTTTGTTAATCAAATTAATCTTAAATCCCCACTTGATCTATTATTTTATGACGTTATAGCTAGGAGAATTGAAAACAGTCAAACGATCCAGTGGCCAACCGCGAAGCCAAGTGCGACCAATAATAAAATCACGCTTAACTGGACCAAACATTCTAGAATCCATACTGGCAGTTCTATTGTCTCCCATTAAGAAATATTCATCGCTCTGCAATTTAACATCATTGTAAGAAGTGATTGGCAAATCAGTTTGAAGTCCAGCTGGCAAATAACTTTCATCCAATGGGGTAAAAGTTGAGCCATCTTTGCTAATATAAACCCGGCCATTTTCAATTTTGACCGTTTCACCAGGCAAACCGATCACTCTTTTAATAAAGAATTGCTTGGGATCTTTAGGATAACGGAAAACGATAATATCACCCCTTTGAGGATTATTAAAACGATAGCCCAACTCATCAATAATTAGATACTCGTGATCATGGAAATTTGGCTCCATAGATGCGCCTTTAACGTAAAACGGCTGAATTAGGAAATAACGGACTGGCAGGATAATTGCCAAAGAAATGATAACTACCTTAGCTATCTCCCAAATAAAAGAACTGGCCTTTTTCCAGCCAGGTTCTTCTTGACCTAGGAAATAATCTTCTAACTTATCTTTGTTTTCCATTTTTATATTGATTTAAACAAATTAATTGCTATTTTTACCTAATTTAGATAACAACTGTGAATAACTCAAATAGCTTGTCTTTATTATAACACAAAATAAAATTTTAGCAACTATAATCTTTATTACACCACTTTTTGCCATCAAAATTCAAGGCCTCCTTCCTAAAAAAATTCATCTCGATCAACTATAAATACGGACAAGCAAACGGTGGCAAAATTAAAGAAGTCTAATTCCGACAGCCATCTGGGGTTAAAATGTCAAGTTTTTGTCATTTTTTATCTAAATTTAATAAAAATATGACTACCGCCAAGATCATTTCGATAAGCCCTTGGCTAAATGAGCATAATGTTTTATAATTAACTATGTTTCTATTTAGACAATTAAATTTAAGCCATCATGACTGATATTAAAATTAATTTTTCCTCCCATGAAATAGACGAGGATGAAAATCAAGATCAACCCAGTAAATTTGAGATAGATCCAGAGGAAATTGAAGAAAAACCAAGAGGAAGATGGAAAAAGGTGCTTTTGGGTATCGCTTTAGTGGCGATAATTTTTTTCGCTGTTTTTTCTTCCTCTATTGCTTTCTCTAATGAATCGTTAATAAAGAATTTAGCCAAATTAAATCCACTCGACAGCGTTGGCAAAATAATTTCCTCTTCTGACAAACAAATCAAGGGTGAAGAAAATGACCGAATCAATGTTTTGGTTATGGGTATTGGCGGAGCCAATCACGACGGTGGAACTCTAGCCGACACTATTATCCTTGGTTCCTTAAAGCCTAGTACCAATCAAGCAGCTCTCATGTCCATTCCTCGAGATCTAAGCATTCAAACAGCAGATCATGGCTGGATGAAAATTAATGCTGTCAGTGCCTGGGCAGAAAAAGCCAACCCTGGAAGTGGCGGAGCAGCCTTGCAAAAAGAATTAAACACCCTCTTAGCTACTGATATCCCCTATTACATTGTTATTGATTTTGATGGCTTCGAAAAATTAATCGACGAATTTGGTGGCGTTGACGTTACAGTTGATAATGATTTCGTTGATTATCAATATCCTATTCGTGACAAAGAAGATGTTTATCCGATTGCCAATCGTTATGAAGTTTTGAGATTTAAAAAAGGACCGCAACACATGGATGGCGCTACTGCCCTTAAATATGCTCGCTCTCGCCACGCCCTCGGGCCAGAAGGTTCCGACTTTGCTCGTTCTGTCCGCCAACAAAAAGTTATTACCGGCCTAAAAGAAAAAATATTTAGCCTTCAAACTCTAATCAGTCCTCAAAGAATCAATTCCCTTTTAACGGCCTACAACGAGCACATCAAGACAAACATGCAGATTTGGGAAATTATCCGCCTAGCCACTCTAGCCAAAAAAGTTGATCGCAGTCAAATTATCAACCATGGCCTAAGCAATGCTCCAGATGGCTTACTTTATTCCACAATGATTAACAGTGCTTACGTGCTTTTGCCAGACGACAACACCTACAACGACATTCGCAATCTCTGGGCTTATATTTTTTACACTGAAACTCAAGTCAGTCATACCAAAAAACATCCAGATGATTATGACGCTTTGCGCAAACAGGCTATCGCCTCTTCAACCTCGTCGACCACCTCATCAACTACCGTCACTTCAACTATTGACACTTCTCTCGATGATAACGAAGATCCATTCATAAGTACTACTCCAACTCCAGAAAGTATCAAACCAACTAGCACCTCCATGGGGACTGGCATTAAACCAGAAGTTGCTGGTGTCAAAATCGTCTCTACGACAAAATCTACCACAACTGTCAAAACTTCAACCTCTACCGTCACCAAACTCCCTACTACTACTTCATTCAAAAAAGAAGGCGCCACCATTGAAATCCAAAATGGCACAACCATCAGCGGACTCGCTGGCAGTGAAAAAACAAAATTAGTTAATCAGGGTTTTATCGTAACTAAAACAGGTAACGCTGTTGATCAAACTCGCACCACCTCAATTGTTTATGATTTAAGTGGTGGCAAATATCCAGCCACAAGTTTAGCTCTAGCCAAAATTTACGGCTCAGTCTCTACTAAAAAACCAATCGGCATTTCTTCTTCGGCAAACTTCTTGGTTATAATTGGCAAATAACCTATGTGTCATTCCCGAGCCATCGGGAATCCAGATTAAAAATAAAATAAAATTCCAATCTGGATCCCCGCATCCGCGAGGATGACAGCGAAATAAATAAGCGGGATTGATTGTAAAAATCTTTCCCGCTTTTGTTTTTCCCTTCTGTTAATCATCAACCTAAAATGTCTTCAGCGCTTTTGGCTTCACCACTTTCTGTTTGCGTTTTTTACGCTCAAGAAAATCAACTCGACAGATCGCGCCGTCTGTTCCCTTGCGACGAAAGACATGAAAAGTCAAAGCAAACTTCTGTTTATTTTTAATCATGTGATCGACGGCTTCATACGAATCACACTGCCAGAGATTGCGTCGAAATCCATCTTCACACAACATATCTCCCTGAGCATTTTCGGGATTAATAATTCGAGCGCAAAATTCATTGGTCTTTGCGTCGCCAAGAGTACAAATAAACCAAGTATATTCAGGCATGATGAGCCTCCTTTTAAAATGAGCTACTGTTTGATAACTTTTTATTCTAGATCAAAAATATACAATTGTCAAGAATCGTCATTATAATCTCACCTTGAAAAATCCCCCGCTTTATGTTATGATTGAAATTGATTTAAATAAATAATTTGCCAAATGAAACAGAATCTACCCAAAGTTGCAATTGTCGGCCGAGCTAATGTTGGCAAATCAACTCTCTTTAACCGACTTATCAGCGAAAACAAAGCGCTGGTCTCCCCCATTGCCGGCACCACGCGCGACCGCAACATCGGCATCGCCAAATGGAGCGGTCTTGAGTTTGAACTTATCGACACTGGCGGTCTAGATATAGAAAAGAAAGACACTGGCATCATTGAACGCAGTATTATCCATCAAGCAGAAAAAGCTATTACCACTGCTGATTTAATTATGTTTGTTATTGATATCAAACGCGGCATCACTCCCGACGACAAAAAATTAGCCTTGTCCTTAATCCAAAAAGGATTTAGAGACAAAATCTTACTGGTCGCCAACAAAGCTGACACTCAAAGAATGCGTCAAGCCGATGATCTGGTTTACAAATTAAACTTAGGCGAACCACAAATGGTTTCGGCCGCTAACGGTTCCGGTTCTGGCGATTTACTCGACATGATCCATAGCCGGTTGCCAAGCAAAAAATTAAATAAGAAAAAAGTTGAATCTCCAAACAAAGCAGTAAGAGTTGCTATCGTTGGCCGACCAAATGCCGGCAAGTCATCACTTCTTAACGCTATTCTTGGCGAAGAACGTGTTATCGTCACTGACATCGAACACACGACTCGTGAATCACATGACGAAGAATTTGAATATAAAGGTTTTGATTTCACATTGATTGACACCGCTGGTATTCGCAAAAAAAGCAAGATCGAACGTGGCACGCTAGAAAAAAAATCCGTTGATCGTTCACTTGCTTCTATTTCCCGCGCTGACGTGGTCGTTCTTATGACCGATGTTATTCGTGGCGTAGACAATCAAGACAAAAAAATCACTCAAGAAATTTTAGAAAATTCCAAATCAGTAATTATTGTCGCTAACAAATGGGATCTCGTAGAAGAAAAAGATAGCAACACCATCAAACGATACGAAAATTATTATAAAAGCGAATTCCCTTACCTTTGGTGGGCACCGCTCGTTTTTATTTCCGCCAAAGAAGGCCAACGCGCCAAGAAAATTTTGGACATGGTTATCGATATCCAAAAATCTCGTGAACGAGAAATCACCGACAAGGAACTAGAGCATTTCTTACACGCCAAAATTAAAAAGCATCGACCATCACGTGGTTCCGGCCTCAAGAATCCATTTATTTATAACATCAAGCAATCAGGCACTAATCCTCCGCGCTTTGATATTTTTGTTAATGATCCAAAGATTCTTCATTTCTCTTATATCCGTTTCTTGCAAAACAATTTGCGAGAAGAATTCAAGATTATCGGCACACCTATTCAAATCGAACTCAAAAAACGACCAAGAAAGGTTATTTAAATGGAAAGAACAATTTCTTATTTAAAAACAAAGATAAACCATCCCAGTTTTTGGCAATGGTTTTTTTTGATTGCCATAATAATTATTTTTCACGCTTCTCACCCTCTTAACAGCGATGAGGGCGTGGTACTTGACGGTGCCTGGAATCTGATAAACGGCAAAATCCCCTATCGCGATTTTTTTGAATTTATTCCGCCTGGAAGTTTTTATTTTATTTTTGTCGTTTGGAAATTATTTGGCGTATCTTATCTCATAGCCAAGATAGCTAGCATGATTGCGCTTCTAGCCGGATCTATCTGCTTACATAAAATTGCCAAGCAATTTACTCAAAATAAAACCCTAGCCTATCTGCCAGCTTTGTTTTTTATCCTTTCATCGGCCGGTTGGCCAATCATAAACCACAACGTTTATAATGCTGTTATTCTTATTTGGGCTAGTTATTTTTTCCTGCGGGCTATCGGGACTAAGAATTTTGTAAATTATTTTTGGTCAGGACTGCTAATGGGTATTTCCTTTTTATTTCTCCAGCAAAAATCGGCTCTGGTTTTTTTGGCACTATTATTATTTATCGTGACAGATTACTTTGTATCCGTCGCCAATAAAAAAAATCAATTCAAACAGCTCACAAAAAATATTTTTCTTTTTACAATTGGATTTATCCTGCCCTGCCTGTGGCTCCTTCACTGGCCAATATCAACTATCTGGATAGCTCTGTATGAATTTCCGGCTCATCACTATTTAGCCACTAATTCTGTTTCTTTATCCCTATTCTTGCTTTTCATAATCTGCTTTGCCATAGTATTTGCCAGTATCAAAAATAAAACCAGAGAAATTTACTTTTTATTTACTATCCAATCATCTCTTCTTTTAGCCTCACTCTCCCGACCAGACTATTCTCACCTTACCCAAAGTTATTTTCTTTTTTACGTTTTAGCAATTATTATAATTAATCAATTAAATAAAAAAGAGAGGACTAATTATCTCTACCAATATATAAGTATCACGGCACTATTTATAATTGTTTTAGTTATTTGGAGTAATATTAATGCTAAATTATTCTCTACCACCCCTTTTTATTCCATCTCTCGAGCCTCAATATTTACAGAGATAAAACTAGAGTGCCATTCTCCATATTTTTATGCCGGCCCATTTTTACCGGGAATGTATTTTGAAACCAAAAAATTAAATACTACCTTTTACCCCATCCTTATTACTGGCCAACAAACCGAGGAACAATTTAAACTAGGCAAAAAACAACTTGAACAAAATAAACCAGATTGCGTAGCCCTAAACTACCATATGTCCGCTCTAAATACATACAATATTAATAATCCAGTTGACGAACTCATCACAAACAATTACCATAAGATATATACACAAGGTGATTTGATTTTATATAAAATTAATCAATAGATATGAAATTAATTATCGGACTAGGCAACCCAGGCAAACAATACATGAACACCTGGCACAATGCCGGATTTTTAGCAGTTGAACAAATCCAAAAAGAATTGGATTTTTCTGATTTTAAAAAAGATGCCAAGCTTCAAGCTGAACTAAGCGAAGGAAAAATCGGACGCGAAAAAATTATTCTAGCCAAACCTCAAACCTTCATGAATCTTTCCGGCCAAAGTGTGGCTGCGATTTTGAATTATTATAAATTAACCAAAGAAGATTTAATTGTCATTCATGATGACCTCGACTTGCCACTGGGAAAAATAAGACTAACCAAATCTTCCTCTGCCGGCGGCCACAACGGCGTCAAATCAATCATCGAAAATCTCGGCGGTCAAAATTTCATCAGATTAAAAATCGGCGTTCATACTGACCTGAGAGCAAAAATGGAAACTGCCGACTACGTTCTCACAAGACCAGGCAAAGATGAGCAAAAAACATTAAAAGAAATAATAAAAAATACTGCTCCGGCAATCGAAGCAGTAGTTAGAGAATCTGTTGAATCGGCGATGAACCAATTCAACTAATAAACTCGACCGGAACAGAAGAGATAAGTCAGCGGAGGATGGTACACTGATCTCATCAACTTGATTGTCGCAAAAAGGAGAGCCCAAGGAGCGAATCGAAGTTTTCTATTCCGGGAGTAAGGCTAGTCACGACTCCTCCAAAAATCCATCCAGAGGATATTTATCGAGGGACAAGCAATAAGAACCCTCGGAGTGACCTAGCCAAATTTGGTCGGGAATGAAGCCTGAATTAAAACCCAATTGGTTTAGAATCTTAATTCAGACTTCTTCGAATCTAATCTGGTTGGATCAGATCCTATCCCCGTCAACTTTAAAGAACTTTTTAATCAACAACTTTCCACTCGCTCTGAGGAGAAAAATCGTTAGGAGGGAAAGACAATTTTTCACATCACCTAGCGAACGGAAAGCTGCTGATTAATTAACTAGAACATCTTAGCACACTAATTTTATTTTGTCAAACAACATGGAAGATAATAATTTAAAATACTGGGTCGCCTGGTCGCAAGTCAGAAAAATCGGAGCGGTCCGTGGCGGAAGATTATTAGAATATTTTGGCGACATGGAAATTGCCTGGAAAGCCAATCTGCCAGAACTTGTAGCCTCCGGACTTGATGCTAAACTAGCCGAAGAAATTATTATCACTCGCAGTGAGATCAATCCTGACAAAGAACTACAAAAATTAGATAAAGAAGAAATAAAAGTCTGCCGAATTATCGACACTGACTATCCCCCATTACTTAAACAAATTTTTGATCCGCCATACTTATTCTACTACAAAGGAGATTTATCTTGCCTGAACAAAACTTGCCTAGCAATTGTCGGCGCAAGACTGGCGACCGCCTATGGTGAACGCGCCACACACGATCTCGCCGCTGATTTAGCCTCAAATGGTCTAACTATAGTTTCCGGCCTAGCGAAAGGCATTGACGCTATTGCTCATGAGGCTACCCTGGGGGTTAACGGCCTTACCGCGGCAATTCTGGGCTCAGGGCTCGATCTAGCTAGCATTTACCCATCCGACCACCGGCATCTAGCCAATAAGATCATTCGAGCCGGTGGAGTGGTTATTTCCGAATACGCTCTTGGTACACCGCCATTACCCCAAAATTTCCCATTGCGTAACCGTATTATTTCGGGACTATCCGTTGGAACACTCGTCATTGAAGGCAAGGAAAGCTCAGGCTCAATTATTACTGCCAAATGTGCTCTGGAGCAAGGTCGTGACGTCTTTGCTGTGCCTGGCAGTATCTACAACTCCGCCTCATCCGGCACTAACAAGCTTATTGACCAAGGCGCCAAGCTGGTAGTCAAAGCCGAAGATGTTTTGACCGAATTAAACCTCAACGAGGAGCGAAAATTCATTGACAAAACACCGCCAAAATATGATAACAAAGAAGAAGAGTTGGTTGGCCAGATTTTGGGTCAAGAGAACCTCCACATTGACAAAATCGCACAATTGAGTAAACTTAATATCAGTGTCCTTTCAGGAATCTTGACAATAATGGAAATGAAAGGTCTAATTAAAGAGCTAAACGGCAAAACTTTTGCTCTCACTAAATAACTATTTTGTTTAAAATATGAAAAATCTCGTCATCGTCGAGTCACCGACCAAGGCCAAAACCATCGCCAAATTCCTAGGCAAGGACTACACCGTAGAATCTTCTTTTGGTCATGTCCGTGATTTGCCAGCTAGCAAAATGGGGGTTGATGTAGAGAATAATTTTGAACCGACTTATGACATCCCAACTAGAGCCAAAAAACAAGTGACGATGCTCAAGGGCTTGGCCAAAAAGGCTGACCAGATCTACTACGCTACTGACGAAGACCGGGAAGGCGAAGCGATTGCTTGGCATTTGGCGGAAATCTTTAAAAAACCAATCGGCGAAACTAAACGCATCACCTTTCATGAAATTACTAAAGATGCGATTCTTGACGCGCTCAAAGAACCAAGACAGATTGATCTCAATCTTGTTGACGCTCAACAGGCTCGTCGTATCGTTGATCGTTTGGTTGGTTACAGCCTGTCTCCTCTACTCTGGAAAAAAGTAGCTCGCGGACTTTCCGCCGGCCGTGTCCAATCTGTAGTTGTGAGACTTATTGTCGAGCGTGAACGCGAACGCCAAAACTTTAAGATTGATGAATATTGGGAAATCTTTGGCGACTTCGAAAACAAAGCCAAAGAAAAAATCACTGCTCATCTTCACAAGATTAACAGCGAGAGCTTAGAAAAGTTGGCTATTACCAACCAAGAACAAGCCGACAAAATCGTCAAAGAAATTGAAGGCCTAAAATACAAAGCGGTTAGAATTGAAAAGAAGGCTACCAAAAGAAATGCTTCGGCTCCTTTTACTACTTCTTCATTACAACAAGAAGCTAACAGAAGACTGCATTTCTCCGCTAAGCAAACCATGACCTTGGCTCAGAGACTTTATGAAGGTATTACTATGGATGGCGAGGCTACTGGTCTCATTACCTATATGAGAACCGACTCCCAAAACTTATCACAAAAATTTGTTGCTGAAGCCGCTTCCTATATTACTGACACTTTGGGTAAAAATTATTCCGATAGCAAAGTTTTTAAAACTAAAAGCAAGGGTGCTCAAGAAGCTCACGAAGCTATCCGCCCAACTTCCGCCCTACGCACTCCAGAAATGATGGAGCCATTCTTAGAACGTGGTCAATTCCGTCTTTACCAGCTCATCTGGCAAAGAGCGGTAGCTAGTCAAATGGCTCCAGCCGAATTAGAATCAACTGTCATTGATCTTGAAGATGACAAAGCCAAATACACTTTCCGCGCTTCCGGCCAAGTCATTAAATTTGACGGTTTCTTGAAAGTTTATCCAACTGCCACCAAAGACGAGCTTTTGCCAGCCATCAATGAAAATGAAGATATGGACTTGCTGGCCGTGCGACCAGAACAAAAATTCACTCAACCGCCAGCTAGATATTCCGATGCTAGTCTTGTTAAAATCCTTGAAGAAAAAGGTATCGGCCGTCCATCTACTTATGCGCCAACCATTGCGACAGTCATTGATCGCGGTTATGCCGATCGTGATGACAAGAAAAAATTATTCCCAACTGAGATTGCCTTCATTGTTAATGATCTACTGATGGAGCACTTCCACGATATCGTCGACTACGATTTTACGGCCAAGATGGAAAATGATCTTGATGAAATTGCCGAAGGCAGACAAGAGTGGCACCAGACTTTAAGCGAATTTTACAAACCATTTAAAGAAAATTTAATGATTAAAGAAAAAGAGCTTAACAAAAAAGAAATCACTGAGGAAACCACTGATGAAAAATGTGATAAATGTGGCAGCCCGATGATCATCAAAGTCGGACGCTATGGCAAATTCCTCGCTTGCTCCAATTATCCAACTTGTAAGAATACCAAGAAGATAAAAGCTGACGGCTCGATCGAAGAAAAAGCTGAACCAGAATTACTCGAAGAAAAATGTCCGGATTGTGGCGCACCACTTATGAAGCGCATGGGACGCTTCGGCGCTTTCGTCGGTTGTTCCACTTATCCAAAATGTAAATATATCAAAAAGGAAAAGCCAGTCGATCTAGATATGAAATGTCCGAAATGCAAAGTTGGCGACATCGTCACCAAGCGCAGTCGTATGGGAACTTTTTATGCCTGTGGAGAGTATCCTAAATGCGACTTTGCCATGTTTGGTAAACCGCTACCTGAAAAATGCCCAAAGTGCGGTTTTCCAATGATTGAAGATAAAAAAGGCAATATCAAGTGCAGCAATAAAGACTGCGAATAAAAAATAAAATAAAAAAACTCTCGATCAAGGTCGAGAGTTTTTTAGTTGTGTCATCCCCGCGCAGGCGGGGATCCATTTAGTAAGGAGTAGATTTTATTTGGACATTTCTTCGTATAGATCAATCCAGCTGGGATTTTCTTTATTGATTAATCTGATTTTCCATCCCCTGTTCCAATTTTTTAAATGTTTTTCTCTTTGTATTGCTTCATTAATATCATTAAATACTTCGTAATAAACTAGCTTATCTACATTATACTTTTCTGTAAATCCCTTGAATACCTTATACTTGTGTTGCCAAACTCTTTTTATTAGATTACTAGTTACTCCAATATATAACGTTCCACAATCATCACTTGCTAAAATGTAAATATAATAATACTTTTCCATGTGAGTTAGAATGGATCCCCGCCTGCGCGGGGATGACAACCAAATTAAGGTTGAATCAGGTCGGCCGGAGCGGATTGAGCTTCTGGAGCGATAAAAGAAGATGGATCGTCAACGCTTGGCGTTTCAGGAGGAGTTGAAGTTGGAGCCGGAGATTCGACGACGGCTGGAGTTGAAGTCGGATCAGGAGAAACTTCTGGTGACGATGTGACCACCGGCGGAGTAGTTGTTTCATTTGTTGATGAAACTACTGGTACTGCCACTTGATTATCAACTACTGGATAATTACAACTACCATCATCCGTATTGGCATTAATATTATAATTTGAAGCCGCGATATTAGTACAACCAGAGATTGGTTTGACAGCAAGCGCCAACCAGTCAAAGTTTAAAGATTTGGCTGTTGAATTTTGAACTAAAATCTCAAAGCCACTCTTGGTTTTATTGGCTACTTTATAATTTACAAAAGTATTATTATCATCATCAACCAAATTAACGCTGATTTTTGGTACCGTCATATAATCTCCACCAAATTTAATGGCCACAGAATTAGTTCCAGTTGCCATCACGGCTGTACCAGCCTGATCGGCAGAAACATACAACTTACCACTAATCTCCACATCCTTGGCAAAAGTCACCCTAGCTTGGAAATTCGCTTCGCCAACAACTGTAATTGTACCGTAGAAACTAGCTTGTTGTGAAACGGACAAGGTATTAAGGTTAGAGTTAGGTTGAGATACAGAAATATTCTGATTTGATGAAGGAGTAGAAGTTGAAACAGTTAGTGTACTGGAAACTAAGGCATTGATTTGTGCTTGCTGTTCTTGAATAGCTGAAACTATTAATGCATCATATTCGTAAGGCAACTGAATACCTAGAGCAGTATCTCCACCGACTAATTTAGAATCAGTGCTAGTTGTTGGCATTGTCACTATCCACTGAGGGAAAACTTTTTGAATATCTTGAGCAATGAAACCCCCGGTAGAGGAAACTCCGTTATGTAAATCAGGATTTCTCCAAGTGAAATCGACGGGTTTTAACTGCATCAGTTTATCAAGAGAGCTAGTCATTGGCTTAATATCGGTCTTCAATCTCTGGTCAGATGAGTTAGCCCAAGAACCGCCACCTGGTTGAGCGTTAGTTCCTGCCGCGACAAAAATACCATAGTTAGTGGATGCGCCAGACGAGTTAACATACAATCCATAATTAGCTGTAGCTGTTCCAGCTACTGTTAAGTAAGCTCCATACTTCTTGGCTGTTCCTGTTGTTCCATTATTGGAAGTACTAACGGCGTTATATCCAATCCAAGTATAATTTTTACCAGATGCTGGCACGACATCATATCCAATAACACCACCCTGAGCGTCATAATCAAAGACAGCAAAATCAGCATTACCCGTGATATTTGCGTTAGTGCTTGGATAAACTCTAGTCTGCACACCATAAATATAAGAAGCGGTGCTAATCGAGCTATTTTGTAAAATAATAGAATTCTGTGTGCCAAGAGCAGTATTAAATGTAGCATTAAAAGTTGGCTTTAGGGTGTTGTCATACTGAGTAATAGCAGCTGTTCCCGTTCCAGAATAAGACCAGTCAGAGTGAAGCATATATGGTTTTCTAGCCGCAGCCGTCTGGTTAGCATTACCAATATTTATAAAGTAATAACCACTATTGTAAGTTGGATCATTCTGTCCGAAGTTTACAGAATCATATTGATCAATGCTAAATAATTGACCGCCAGTGGAGCTAGACACTAGCAATGGTGATTTACCATTGGAACCATAAATTTGCAAAAAGGCTGCGGGAGTAGTGGTATTAATACCGAAATTGCCTTGACTTGTGAGCCTAACCTTTTCACTACCAACACCATAACCAGAATACAAAGCCAAATCAGTTTGGTTATAAGCGCCATTAGTAGCAATAGCAGCCATGCCAGCATAAGCAGTTGGATAATCAACTGGCGCAATCTTGATAATGGCAACGGTGCCAGTAGTAACACTTACTCCTGTAACAAATAAATTTCCACCATTAACTTGAAGTTTTTCGGATGGCGTAGTTGTTCCGATACCAATATTTGTTCCATTGTCAAAAAGTATAGAATTACCAATAGTGTTAGCATCGGTCCATTTGGTAACATAATTTGCTGTCCCCGTCATAACAGAAAGGGCACCAGTACCATTACCCTTTACCACGCCAGTCAATGTACTCACTCCTGTTCCACCATAAATAACAGGTAATGTTGTCGTGGAAGAAATTACTCCGCTCGTGCTAACTAAGGCGCCGGAAATCAAGGAAGAGAAAGTTGGCGTGCCCGTAACTGTGAGTGTTCCAGCAAGATAAGTATTACCGACAACTGTAAATTTAGAAATCGGGCTAGATGTTCCAACTCCCACATTACCACTAGACATAACATGTAAATAACTAGAACCAGAAGATGAGGCTACGTCAAACAACTGAGCGGTCGGGAAAGAGGTGTTGCCCCAAACTCCCAAGAGGGCTGCCGGAGTAGAAGTGCCAATACCAACATAGCCATTGGCCGTATTTACAAACAAAGCCGGAGTTGTACCAGTAGCAACGGATAAATTACCCCAAACAGTTAGCTTTTGGCCAACCGTTGAAGTGCCAACTCCCACATTTCCCGCAGTATAATAAATATTTGTGCTAGTAGTCACCCACTGGCTGGAAACTTTATTGTTAAATGTAGTCCAATCAGCTGAAGATAAATAGCCATCGGCAGTTGAGCTAGATTTATTAATGGAAATTGAATTTGTTCCCAGAGTCAACGGGGAATTAGCAGTAGTAATTCTAGAGGAATAAGCTGTATTCCAATTTGTAGAGTTTCCGCCGGTCGCCGTTATCACGCCAACAACTTCAAGAGCAGTTGAAGGAGTATACGTACCAATACCAACAAGACTACCGCTTGGACGAGCTAAAACTAAGTTTTTCCAAGATGCCGTTGAGTAATTGTAAGATCCAATTTCTCCATAAGTTGGGGCAACATTCAAAAATAATGAATTCCCATTGGCGTCTGCAGCGGCTAAATTATTTAGAGCCACAATGGAAATATTATTATCAACGGCCGTAGAAATTCCGCTACCAACAGTCAACTTCCAGGTTGGACTAGCCGTACCAATTCCCACATTGCCAGCGCTCGTAATAGTCATCTTCGTATTAGAATCATTTACACTACCACCCGTAGAAAATTGCAAGGCTGTACCAGATTGTCCAAGCCCAATACCAGCCCTAACAGTTCCAGCGCGAGAAATCAATAAAGCGTCTTGCCAATTAACATCAGAAGCATCCTGAAGAATATTACCTCCTTGAATGGTTAATTTTTGTCCAGGATTGGTCGTGCCAATTCCTACATTACCACCACCAGAATTTAGAACAAGAGGTCTCCAGGCAACATTCTGTTGAATTGAATTAATGTAAGCATAGTTATTATTAACATCAATTCCCATCTGGAGTTGTTTTGGATTTGAGGAACCATCTCCATAGTTCACATTAGCCAACGTAATTCCTGGCGTACTAGAATCAATTATGGTCAATTTAGCCTCAGGCACAGCCGTGCCAATACCAACTCTATCTGCAAAGTAAGCATTACCATGAGCTTCAAGACTCTTACTTGTTCCGTTAGCCGAAGCATTAAGCACGAGGGCTGTGGCATCTCCTGGTCCAGGAGCTGAAGTCCAAGAACAGCCAGCTGAAGCATCGGCGGTACAAGCCGATTGATTTTTCGAAGAACAAGTATGCGGAGTGCCATAGCAAGTAAAATTATTACCGGTAATAGGGTCATAGGATCCATCTTGCCAGCTACACCCATTACTGCCGTTGATATTAACGCAGTAATACTGATCGCCCGTCCAATTACTGCACGATGGGGCTGTTCCACTACAAGTGCCGGATTCCCAGTCATACGAACAACCATGATCATAACAACCGATATCGTCATTACTATAATTAGAACAAACTGTTGTATTTGTTCCGTAGCAGACTCCGCTAGCGTAAGAATCGACAGAACAGCCGTGACTCTGACAAACAGATCCAGCATCAACAAAAGTACAACCAGCTATATTATTATAATAGCAATCATTAGCGCTAACTTGAGAGCAGGATGTATTAGTCGGAGTTCCTTCGCAAGTATAATTATCCCAGTTTTGAGAACATCCGCTAATGATGGTACAGGACGACCAAAACTCCAAAGAACTACAACTAGAGATGGTCCCAGAACAATAGCTCAACGCTGAATTTTGATACGAATCACAAGAAGCGTGCGTACCCGTGCAACTAGAAACCATGGCGCCACTATTGGTGTCGGTATTGATCGCATAAATAGAAGCGCCAATAACACTTGAAGCTGATGAATTATTATAAACATACAACTTGGATGTCGGAGTGCTAGTACCGATACCCACATTGCCCTTATCAAAAACCGCTGCGTAATTATTGGTTCCGCCTTGAGCTGAGGCATACAAAGCCGTATTTTTGGTAGCTGGACCATTAAGATCTAGATAAGCACCGTATCTACTGGCATTAGAACCGGCTAAGCTTCCAGTTTCACTGTCATAAAAACCATAATAATTAAAATCCGGACTGCTAGAAAAGCCAGGGGCTTGAGCTAGATTAGCTTTATAGCCATAAACATTGGCCGTGCCATCAGTTATGTGACCGCCATTAAACTGAGGCAAAGAACTATTGCCAATAACATTCAAAATCCCACTGGATTCAGCACCGTAATTAACTACTGATTTAGATCCTGTCAGATTGAGAGTGCCAGCATTAGCAGAAGTATTATTATTGTTAACTAATAATTTTTCGCCATCAGAAGATAGAGTTGAAGTGCCGATAACTACTCCTCCACTTGTGTATGACAAATCACTGCCAGACTTGGTCCAATAATTAAGATAAGCTGGAGTGATAGAAGCTGCGAGCGGAATTGTATAATTACTAGCAATTGAAATAACGCCAGTGGAGCTAGAATAAGTTAAGGCCGCTCCAGAAACTGAAATTGATTGCCGAGCAGTGGCATTAGCATTAGCAATTGAGAGATAAATATTAGAAGCGTTTACTTGTGTTAAGTAAGTTGCTGTTGAGCTAGATTGAGTCAAGTAAGTCGTGGAAGCATTGGTGGCTAGAGAATAAGCTGTATTCCATTGATCGGAGTTGCCGCCATTAGTATAGATTGTACTACTAGTATTAATATTGCCGGTCGCAGAAATTCCTCCAGCAATACTGATGCTATTTAAAAATGGAATAATACTGCCATAACCCGTACTAATCGCTTTTCCAGAAGAAATTACGACATTATTTTTAAGTTGAATATTGCCGTTTAACGGACTAATATTAACATCTCCAACTCCTGCTGTACTGATATCGATATTACCACTTCCAAGCGTCATCAAACCTAAATTTTGATTGCTATCAGCCGTCACTTGAATTGTATTTGACTGATTAGACAATACTCTCTGGCCGTTGATATACAAAGAACCTGGACCGATGTAAACATGCTTCCAAGTTGAGCTAGCAGTACCCAGACCATAAGTATTATCAGCTGTTGGAATAATATCGCCAGTCATAGAAATATTTCCATTAAAAGTCGTGGTGCCGACTACCGACAAAACCGTAGCTGGATTATTAGTGCCAATACCGAGATTACCGCCGGTATAATAAATTCCGGTGGAGGTGGAGGTCCACTGAGAGCCACCCAAGGTAACCGGTGAACCATTATGATAGAAAGTTCCTGTGTAATTTACATCACCAGTAACATCTAGGCTATAGTTTGGAGAAATATTATTTATTCCAATATTACCGCCAGATGGATTTTTTGGTTTAGCAATCAGCCATGTTTCACTAAGAGAGTTATTTGAATTAAAGCCTCCCAAGGCAATTGAATACGCAATATTATTAGTGGACAGTGCTCCAATAGCGGTAGCGTAATCAGCACTAACAATTGCATTATCACCAAGAGCGGTAGAAAAATCATTATTTGCAACAGCATAATCACCAAGAGCAAGAGCTCCGTTTCCGTGAGCTGCTGTTGTGTCTCCGCCTATCGCAATAGCTCCCGTATTATTAGCAATAGCACCAAACCCAAGAGCGATAGAAAATTCTCCTGTTGCTCCATGTCCGCCATTACTAGAATTGGCGCTATAAATCTGATCATTTGCATTGTCCGTAAACACGCCGCCAAAATTAACTGGACTGCCGTTATGATTAAGTGTTCCAGTGTAATTTATGTCGCCAGTAACGTCTACTGCATATGCTGGATTTCCTTGTCCTCCAGCTCCAATATTTTGACCAATTATATTACCGTTAGTATAAACGCCAGCATTGTCTGAACCCGGGTCAGAAATATAAGTATTTATACCACCACTATGAAATTCGCCTCCAATACCACTACTATTAGAAGCTGAGGCGTAAATACCTCCATAAGTTCCCACGAAATAACCGCCCGTACTACCTGAACCATAAACACCATAATCAGCAGTTCCCAATTCACCTACATTTGAACCACCAGGTGATGTACCATAAACACCGGCACCGCCACCAGAACCATAAACACCATATCCATCGCCAACATTATTGGCTAGCCTGCCCTCGGAAGAACCAACTACCGCCTTAACACCTATACTTGCCCCAACATTAATTAGACTGCCATCATAGCTATAATAAATTCCGGTTGATGTAGTTATCCATTGAGATACTCCATCTGTAGAAGTAATATATCCGGCATCATTGTTCCACTGCGAAATATTATTGGAAGCAAAATTAGAAACTGTCAGTCCAGTAGAGGTTGTCAGATAATTTCCGGCTGGTTGCTTGTTGTTAAATATATTCCAGTCAACGGATGAGAGATACCCATCAGCTGTTGAGCTAGATTTATCTATAGCCAGGGCTCCAGTGCTAGTTGAGTAATGTAAAGGACCAGAAGTAATAATACTAGCTATATAATCTATACCAGCAATAGCCGTACTAATAAATCCGCCAACTGCCTTTAAGATTCCAGAGAAAGCTGAAGTGGTTGTAGAGCTAATATTATTTGGGCCATTAAGACCATTGATTCCCGCTGTTCCGGTAGCGCCAGTGTCGCCCTTATCACCCTTTAACCCTTGAATACCTTGAGTACCAGTTGCGCCTTGTGGTCCAGTTGCACCCGTCAAACCCTGAATACCCTGCACTCCTTGAATTCCTTGTGTGCCAGTAGCACCTTGTGGACCTGTCAAACCTTGGATACCCTGGATACCTTGAATACCCTGAGTACCAGTTGCACCGGTTGCTCCTGTTAATCCCTGAATGCCTTGTGTGCCAGTAGCTCCTTGAGGGCCTTGTGGACCAGTAGCTCCAGTGTCGCCCTTTAGACCCTGAATGCCCTGGGTTCCGGTAGCGCCCTGCGGACCAGTGAGTCCTTG
>CAIVNC010000048.1 GCA_903907165.1 Candidatus Buchananbacteria bacterium | reverse complement strand
CCTTGAGCGCCATTGATGAGTAGATTTGGAATCTTGGCTGGCAGGACTTGAGGCTCTTTGTGGGCGCCGTCATAGTTAGGAATAAAGTTGACGGTATTCTTATCAATATCAAATAACAACTCTTCGGCGATAGCTGCGAGTTTGGCTTCGGTATAACGCATGGCAGCCGCGCTGTCGCCGTCCATGGAACCGAAGTTACCTTGACCCTTGACGAGAGGATGTCTCAAAGAGAAATCCTGCGCCATTCTGACCATGGTTTCGTAAATAGCGCTGTCGCCGTGAGGATGGTACTTGGCCATAACTTCACCGACTACGTTGGCTGATTTACGGAACTTAGCATTAGCTTTGAGTCCAATGTCCCACATGGCGTATAAAACGCGACGATGGACCGGTTTCATGCCATCACGGACGTCTGGCAGAGCACGGGAAACAATAACGGACATGGCGTAATCCAAATAGCTTTGGGAAACTTCATCGTTGATTGTTTGATCGGTGATATTGTTTGGGTCTTCTCCGGTGAAATTAAGCATTGATTGCTTGGCTTCCTTTTCTCTTCTGGAGGCAGAGGATTCTTTTTTGACTGGTTCTTTGCTCATATGTCTTACATTAATCTATTATTTGGTAGTTAGGAATTTTATCGTGCTAACAATTTGATTTAAAATAGGTTGATAGTAGTCTTTATTATTTTGAATTGTGAGATTGATTTGATAAATAAATTTTTCTTTGGTGATAATTATTACAGAATTTAAACTGCCATCTGTTGCCTGGCTAGTATAAGTCAGTGCTGGAATTTTATCAATGGTTGTAGAACTTAATTGATAGCCAAAATATTTAGCAGAATTGTTTTGGCTAGCTAACCATTTTTCCGGAGCGATTTTTTTGGTGTTGGATATTTTTTGAATATCTACGATAGCAGTAGTGCTGCCAGTATCGCCATCATTAAAAATTAATTCGTTCTTTAGTTCACTTTTTAGCCAATCGGTTGGATATTGAACGGAAAGACCTAGAGCATCGGAAGAGTGTTGTGGCCAATTAGTGCTATCGAGATTACTTTGGATTTTGGTAATGATATCAGATTTAATTTGCTCTAAGTCAGCAGAGCTTAAATTAGTTGTGGTGGCAGGATTGATGTTTTTTAAGCCTTCCTTGGTTTGGTTTATGGTATTTTTTATTTGATCGATCGTTTGATTAAACTGTTGAGAAATTTCTTGATTTTTATTATTAGTCTCTACTTGAAAAAAACTGTTTTTTAATGTCCAGAACCAGAAGGTGACAATAGAGACACTTAAAACAACTACAACAACGTATGACAATTTTTTTCTATTGGCTTGTTCAGGCGTTAACTCTTCCAAAATGTTTACGTAGTGTCTTTGATTGGTGTTTGACTGACTAGCTAGAGCAGATTCTAGATCTAAAGAAATTTCCGGTTCGCTAAAATGAGGAGTTTTTTTCTTAGTTGTTTTTTTGCCAGTGGCTTTGACGGATTTTCCGACAGAGTCTTTTTTTGGCAATGATTTTTTAGGAGGCATGGACTAAAAAATTGAATAAATAAAATTGAAAGTGCTATGGATTTAGGATAACGATTTTTGTTCCTTCGGTAATCAAATCTTTTTTGGCTATTTTAAGTCGATCCATTTTTTCTGATGGCAGACCAGAAACCCTTAGAAATTCTTCAACGGTATTAAGTTTGTATTCTAGTCCGGGAATTTGGTAATGCATTGGAATGACGATTCTTGGTTCTACTTCGGCGATTATTTCTGAAGCGATTTTGCCATCAACAGTATGGATTCCTCCGACTGGAATCATCAAGATATCTACATTGCCAATTTTATCTAATTGTTCAGCATTGAGTTTGCTGCCGAGGTCGCTTAAATGAACTATGTTTAGTCCTTCGGTCTGGATACGAAAAATAGTTACTGCGCCTCTCTCAGCTCCTTCTTTGTTATCATGCCAAGCGGGAATACCATAAACAAAAACATTTTTAGTTTCGTATTCGCCAGGATTAGAAATAACAAATGGTTCGCCCTTGATAGCTTCGATATTATTATGATCTTTGTGTTGGTGGGAAATAAGAGCAATATCGGCTTGAAATTTGGGCATTTTTAATCCAATTTCATCAGAATATGGATCAATAGCAATGGTGATTTCTTCACCGCTAGTCTTGGTTTGGATTTTAAAACTGGATTGGCCTAGCCATTGAATTTGCATATTTTTTGTGATAAGCTAACTAAGTTAAAGTCAGTTTCTGACAACATGATTTTAACATATTTCAAGGATAGAGGCAAGACAAATTGAATCTATTTTTTGTTTAATTCTTAAATAAAAAATTGGCCCCACTCATCTCATGTCCCCGTAGTTCAACGGATAGAACAAGGGACTCCTAAGCCTTAGATGCAGGTTCGACTCCTGCCGAGGACATTAGGTGAGTTTGGCTAATTATGTTCTACAAAAAACTGCTTTCCACCAGTCGGCGGACATAGGCAGTTTTTTTGTTAAATAAAAAAGCCGCATCACTTGTAATAACGTGATGCGGGGAATTTCCGTGGAATGAGGGGTGTCGGTTCTTATCCTGCCCAATCTCTCCAGATGCTGGATGAGGTGCAATTACCCGTTTACGAGCCTTTTTGGCTCACCCTGTCATTCGGAATCAGGAATAGCTGGGCACCTTCTTTGGGAAGGCGTAGTCAACCAGTTCACGAACCAAGCTTTCCGAGAACTCCATCGCCTCATCTGTGG
>CAIVNC010000047.1 GCA_903907165.1 Candidatus Buchananbacteria bacterium | reverse complement strand
TGGAGATCTCGTAGTTTATGGCAATATAATTCCAGGCACAACTAATACATATTCCATTGGTGCTTCATCGACAAACATTTGGAAAGACATGTTTGTGTCTACTAGTACAATTTATCTCGGAGGCATGGCTTTATCAAATAATAATGGCGTCTTGTCTTGGGGTGGAGCACCGGTTGGAGGAGCGTCCGGTGCGTCTTGGAGTAGTAACAATAATAATTTATATTATAATAGTGGCAATGTCGGAATCGGCACAACCACACCAGTTTCCAATTTGGATGTTTATAATAGCACTTCAAGTAATGGCAAGATTGTTGGTACTAATATTAGCGCAATAAATGGATATACTAATACTTCCAGTAGTTGCACGGGAAATCCAGCGCCATGTTCAAGTCTTGAAGGCCCACTTTTGACCGGTACATTTGATTGTAGTCAAGTCTGGATGAGCTGTTCTATATACGGCTGTGAAACCGCTGACGGCGGTATGGGCTGTACTGGTACACCAGTGAATCCAAATTGTTCTAGTTTGAATCAGCAAGACATTGCTAATAGTGGTTCCTGGCTTCCAAGTGGTTGTAGCGTTGCTAGTAGTGGTCAATCAAGATGTGAAAGTCAACAAGGTTGCACGTTTTGGCCAGGAATGACTAGTGGTAGATGTTCTGGTACAAATACGGCAACTTGCGCTGATTTTGGCAGTGATGGTATGGCTTGTAGTCAAAATGGTTGTCAATTTGATTATGATTCCTGGTCTTGTTTTCCTGGCACGCCAACAACGCCACAAGATTGCAGTAGTATTGGTTCCATGGGAGGATATTATTGTGACGAAATGTCAGCTAATACTTGCGATTATGATCCAGGAGTAAGAGATATAATTACTTATGCAACTGATGTTTGTTATGGTACGCCGAGTGCTAGTTGTAGTGCATTTTCAAATCAAGGTGACTGTCAGGGAGTCGGTTGTACCTGGACTACCACTGTAACAAATGGCAATGCAACGGCCTTATTCCTCAACGCGCTAGCTTACGGAGTAAGTAATAGTCTTGAAGCTCATGGTAACGCTTATTTTTCGGATAAGGTGAGTATTGGAACGACTTCAACTACATATAAACTAAATGTCGGAGGCGATGTTAACTTTACGGGTAATCTTTATCAAAATGGCGGAATAACGCTTGGTGATGCATCCCAGCTTGTTAGTGGGCCGGGAATTACCAATGTTGGCGGTTTGTTGCTGACTGGTAGCGTTGATGGCGGAGTTAGAATTAATAATCATAATAATACCGCCGAGCTCATGAGAGTTACAGATAGCGGTAATGTTGGAATTGGAACTGCAAGTCCAACACAAAAACTTGATGTTGTGGGAAATATAGTTGCTACGAGTGATACTTCCGAAGGAGTTGGTTCTTATATTGGTTTTTTTAAAGGAGTAAATTCTTTACCTGGATATGCTACCAAATATCCAACTATCAAGACAGATTTTCTTGCGACTTATTTTTCTAATATTGGAGTATACACTGGGTATTTAGGTGTTATTAGTAGTTCTTCTGTCTTTGCTCTAACCCAAGACAATGGCTCAGTTCTTAGTAATGTGTATTTAAGGAATAGGGGAGATTCTTATTTTAATGGTGGTAATGTCGGAATTGGCACGACTACTCCAGGAGCAAAGTTAGAAGTTTCTGGAAGTTCCGGTAATCTTTTGCATATTTATACTCCTGGTTTAGCTGGCGGAAGATTGGGTAGCGAGTTAGTTCTCAACGGGAATTTTGCTGACGGGTCTAATTGGACCAGTGACAATGGTATGTGGTTTTCTGGTGGTGGGATGTTCTATAATTATAGTATGAATGGGGACAATCTTTATCAGTCTATTTCAATTATTGCTGGACATACATATCAATTAACTTACACTACAGATGGTTTTTATACTGGAATTACCCCATATATTGGAGGTACGGCTGGAACAACCCGTTCATACAATGGATATCAAGAAACATTTACCGAAAATATTGTGGCTGGTTCTAGTGATAGCAATATAGTTTTTAGTTCCAGTTGGGCTACGCTTTTTAATGTTTCCGTTAAAGAAGTTTTTGGTCCTACCCCCGATATTAATGGATTAACCGTAACTTCTGCTGGTAATGTTAGCATTGGTACGACTGAAAGCTTTGGGGCTTTAACAGTATCCGGCGGAACTTCATTTGCCGGAACATTGCCTTCCTACGGTACGGCTAGCATCGGAAATATTAATACTACTGGTTGGTCTGGTTCAGGTTTTATCTTCGCCGATTCATCTTCAGGTTCGAAAGCTTTTTCGATGGTATATAATGCCGATACAGCCTACTTTGGTGAGTTGACTACAGATGGTTATGTTGGGGATTTAATGGGTGCTTGGAATCCGAGTTTATTTCAAGCCTCTGGTGACCTTTGTATTTATGGTACAACTGTTTGTTTGTCCATGGCTTCAGATATTAATCTAAAGAAAAATATTCAACCAATAGGAAGTTCCACCTTAGATAAGTTAATGGAGCTTAACCCTGTTACGTATAGTTGGAACGATACTTATTTGAAGACTCACCCCAATGCTAATACAACCACTCCAATGTACGGCTTTATAGCTCAAGAAATGCAACAGGTATTTCCTAATGCCGTCATTGCCACTTCAACAGGAAGTAGTTATCTGGGAATTGACTATCAGCATTTAACGGCGGTGATTATTAAGGGAATACAAGAACAACAGATAGAAATTCAAGCCCTACAAAATAATCTAAATATCCCTGTTAGTACTTCATCTTCTTCATCAACTCAAAATATTTCCGTCTCATCTGTCAATTCTAATTTTGCTAAATTATCCGTCACTCAGCAAGCTGATTTCTATGGCACGATCACTGTGATCGGCGAGGCCAATTTCCAGGCTAAGGTTACTTTTGCCAAGGATGTGGATGTTAAAGGTAAATTGTATGTTTCAGGAGACCAAGTTGGCGTGGCAATATTGCCATCTGGCGCGACTTCGACTGAAGTTAAATTCAAGTCGCCTTATGATGTGGCACCGGTAGTCAATCTAACTCCAAGAGGCAATGTTAAGAACAAAAATTATTGGGTGTTTAATGAAAGTACGAGCTCATTCTCGATTGCTGTTGATCCTATTTTTGATACCGACTTTGAGTTTAACTGGCAAGCTTTTGCCACGCATGATACTACAACTCCAACAACAACTAATGACGTGATTGTTCCAGTAATTATTCCACCGGCTAGTCCGGCTCCAGTAATTCCTACGAGTACAGAGTCAACAAGTACAGATAGTAATTCGAGTTCGACACCTGAGACAACATCAACTCCGGAAGTCGTATTGCCTCCTACTCCGGAAACCCCAGCTCCACCAACAGAAATTCCACCATTGGCGCCTTCTACTGAGTCGGCAGATTTATTGATGGGAACTACTAGTTAGATAGAATATAAAATAGTTAGTTGTACATTTCAAACTTTGAAATCAAATTTAAAAAACCAATCTTCACCCCAAAAAGGAGAAGCGATCATGAGCAAGGAAGAGCAGAGGAAACTCAAAAGAGTAACGGATGAACGTCGCAGGGAACTTGGACGGAAGCTTTTTGGTTTTGGTACGGCAGAAGATGCCAGAAGATTAATAAGAAAATCTTATCAGGTCAGAGTATCAGTATCTTGATTTCAAAGCAATTTAGGATGGTGCCGGAGATAATTTTTCTCCGGCATCGTCCATATTTTAAAAAAATGACAGAAAGTTGGGAGTTTGGTAAAATAAGATAGAATATTAATATTATTATGGCCAATAGAAGAAAAAAAAGAGCAATGAAATTCCTTAAAAAAGAAGGCTTCAAGGGAGAAAAGCCTAGTTTTAAGATGAATTTTTCTTGGCGTCTTAATTTGAGTCACGAAACCAAAAAAGGCATCTTCATTATCGTGCTAGTGGTCGCTGGTTGTTTAAGTTTGCTTGGACTTTTTGATTTATCTGGGGAATTTGGCCAGTTTGTGGTCACGGTCCTAAATACAATGCTTGGTGATTTAAAATGGCTGTTCCCGATTCTAGTTTTTACTTTGTCTTATTTTTTACTCAGAGAAGAAAAATATCCAGTCAAATTTGTTAATTATTTTGGCACCGTCTTATTTATTGTTGGCATAACTGCTTTGTGGCATTTACGTTTTCCTTTTGATGAAATGGTGCAAATGGCTAAAAATGGTATTGGTGGCGGTTATATCGGACTAGCTCTTGCTTGGCCACTTTTGAAATTTATGAGTTTTTGGGGAGCTTTTGTGGTGGCTTTGGCAGTCACTTTGGTTGGCTTGCTCTTGGCTTTTGAAACCTCTATTTATGGACTGATGTGGCCATTCAAATTATTTAAATTTGTCGGCGTTTATCTTGGTAAGATCTATAAGCTAATGCAAGAAGCGATTGCTAGTCGTCAAAAGTACAAACCAGCTGAAGATGACAGCTACGAAGAGGAAGAGGATAAAGGAGAACAAGTCTTGGCCATGGAAGAAGAGGAAGAAGTGCCTCAGTTTGTTAAATCTCAAGTTAGTGATAGTGATGAGCCAGCTGAGCAAGAGGCTGTGGCTCCGGCCCTGCCGGTGAAAGAAGAGGAGTTCAAGCCCAAGAAATTTGGACGTAAGATTGAGTTGCCAGTAGAACTCTTAACTTCTAAATCTAGCAATCCAACTAGTGGCGATGTCAGGGCCAATGGTGATATTATCAAAAAGACTTTGGCTAATTTTGGCATTCCGGTGGAAATGTCAGATGTTAATATTGGTCCGACGGTTACTCAATACACTTTGCGCCCAGCTGATGGCATTAGGTTGTCGAAAATTACTCAGCTCAATAGTGACTTAGCTTTGTCGCTCGCGGCTCATCCTATTCGTATCGAGGCGCCAATTCCAGGTAAGTCTTTGGTTGGCGTAGAAATTCCAAATCAGATTGCGGCCAAGGTGACGATGAAAGACATGATTGTCAGTAAGGAATTTAAGAATCGTCAGAATAATTTGTGTTATGCTCTCGGTAAGGATGTCAGTGGTAAGCCATGCTTTGCGCCACTTGATAAGATGCCTCATCTTCTTATTGCCGGTGCGACCGGTTCGGGAAAATCAGTTTGTATTAACGCGATTATTATCAGTTTGCTTTATCAGAATAGTCCTGATGAGCTTAAGTTTATTATGGTCGATCCGAAGCGGGTAGAACTTCAGATGTATAATAATATTCCGTATCTTTTGACGCCAGTGATTACCGATACTAAGAAAACGATTAACGCTTTGAAGTGGTGTATTACTGAAATGGAACATCGTTTTGAAATGTTATCACAAAAAGGTTTTAGAAATATAGAAGCATATAACAAATCCCATCCTAATGATAAATTACCCTACATTGTTTTCATAATTGATGAGCTTGCTGATCTCATGACCACCGCTCAAGCGGATATTGAAGCTGGTGTTGTTCGTCTAGCTCAAATGGCTCGTGCGGTTGGTATTCATTTGATTCTCGCTACTCAGCGTCCATCGACTGATGTTATCACTGGACTTATCAAAGCCAATGTTCCTGGACGTATTGCGTTCTCCGTCGCTTCGGCGATTGATTCACGCACGATTCTTGACGGCTCTGGCGCTGAAAAGCTTGTTGGTCGTGGTGACATGCTTTATCTTGGTCAAGATTTATCACAGCCAAAGCGTATCCAAGGTGTGTTCTTATCTGATCAGGAGATTAGAAATGTTATTGAATATATTAAAAATCAAGGCTTGGCCGAATATACGCCAGGAATTTCTGAAAAACCAGCCGGTGGTTATTCTTCATCTTCAAGTGCTAGTTCATTTGGTGATGATGGTGACTCATTGCTTGGTGAAGCCAAAGATATTATTCGTGAGTCGGCCAAAGCCTCAGCTTCGTTATTGCAACGTCGATTAAAGATCGGTTATGCTCGGGCCGCTCGTATTTTAGATTTGCTTGAAGAACAAGGAATTATCGGACCATCTGATGGCGCCAAAGCTCGCGAAGTATTTTTGGATAAACTTGGTGGCGTTGATAATCTTGTAGCTTACTCGGCGAGCGAATACGACCTAGAAGGGGAGATGGCTGATCAGTCACCAACAATTTTTAAACCCAAAGAAATAAATCCATTTGATGAATTTAAAAAAGATTTAGGTATTCCGGAGGAAGAAGATAATTTAGCTGAAGGCACGGATGATTTTGATGATGAAGAAAAAGTTGTTGAAGACCCAGAAGATTTTACTGTTGTGTCTAACGAAGAAATTGTAGAGGAAGAAATACAAGAGTTGCCGGAAATTTCCGATGAGGAATTAGCTGAAGAAGATGAATCTGAAGAAGAAATTGCAGAAATTGAAGATGATGATTTTATTGCTGAAGCGCCAGAGGAACAGGAAGAAATTGAGGAGGAAAAACCACAAAAAAATCAAACAAAAAATAAATCTATTTTCGCCGAAGACGAATGGAGCTAAGGACTTGGCCAAACCTCATTTTTTTGGTAAAATGGGGTCATGCCCAAGATTCATTTTTATAATATACAGGCTCTCGGAGCCGGTCTGAAGACGCAGCGCCGCCAGAAGAAACTGGAGCCGGAAAAAGTGTCAAAAGACTTAGGAATTCCTTTAAAATATCTAGAAGCCATGGAAGATGGCCGTTTTTTTGATTTGCCAAATGAGAAATATGCCAAAAAAGCCACTCGTTTTTATTGCCGTTATCTAAATTTAGACCACGAAGGCTATTGGAAAGAAATAAAGAGGTTTCAACCTTTTGCTCCAATTAGTCAAAATATTAAAGGCTGGGATTTTTGGCACTGGCACGCGATTGGCAGAAAGGTTTTAATTTGGGGAACTGTCTTATTGGTCTTGATTTTTTTGGGATTTAGTGTTGAGAGGATTTTTGCAGCTCCAAGACTCGAAATTACGAGCCCTAAAACTCTAGATTTAAGAACAACGGATAATCAGATTGAAGTGGTCGGTAAGTCTCAAAAAGAGGCTGAAATCCTAGTTAATAATAAAGAATTTTTTGTTGACAAAGATGGAATTTTCAAGGCGCCGATAGACTTGCAAAGTGGTCTTAATTTTATTAAAATAGAGGCTAAGAAAAAGTACGGTAGGACAAGCGATGTTTTGATTAGAGTTTTGGTGAAAAAACCAGGAGGGAATTAAAATTAAGAATGGATCCCGGATAAGCGCCGGGATGACAGCAATAATTTCACGGGGTTAATTAACATATAATTAAATATTATGGCGAAGAACAAGGATTTGGACAACGAATTGGCCAACAAAAACCAGGCAGTGGAGTCGGCGATCAATCAAATTAAAGAGCGTTTTGGCGATGGCTCGATTATGAAATTCGGCGAAGCCAAGACTATGGAAGTCGATGCTGTATCAACTGGCTGTTTATCACTTGATATGGCTCTCGGCGTCGGCGGTGTGCCACGAGGCAGAATTATTGAGATTTTTGGACCAGAAGCTTCTGGTAAAACCACCTTGGCTCAGCATATTATCGCTGAAGTCCAGAAAATGGGCGGTGTGGCAGCTTTTGTGGATGCTGAACATGCTCTTGATCCTGACTATGCCCGTAAAATCGGCGTTAATGTCAATGAGATGTTTATTTCTCAGCCAGACACTGGCGAACAGGCTCTAGAAATCGTGGAAACTTTGGTTCGCTCCAATGCTGTTGACGTTATCGTGGTCGACTCAGTCGCCGCTTTGGTACCAAAAGCTGAAATCGAAGGCGACATGGGAGATTCTCATATGGGTCTTCAAGCTAGACTGATGAGCCAAGCTCTTCGCAAATTGACTGCTGCTATTTCCAAGAGCAAAACTGTTTTGATTTTCATTAATCAGATTAGAATGAAGATCGGTGTCTTTTTTGGCAATCCGGAAACGACAACTGGTGGCAATGCTTTGAAATTTTATTGCTCGGTCAGAATCGAAGTAAGACGCAGTGCTCAAATCAAGCAAGGCGAAAAGAATATCGGCAATCGCGTTAAAGTTAAGGTTGTTAAAAATAAAGTTGCCGCCCCATTTCAGACTTGCGAATTTGATATTATGTACAACGAAGGTATTTCTATTTCTGGAGATGTCCTAGATATGGGAGTTGAAAGAGGCGTGATCAAGAAATCAGGAAACTCATATACTTATGCTGAGGAAAAACTCGGTGTTGGTAGAGAAAATGCCAAGAGATATTTGAGAGAAAATCCAAAGCTAATCAAGGCGATCAAGAAATCTGTTTGGGAAGTTTTCAAGACTTCTAAGAAAGAAGAAGATGATGCTGCTTTTGCTGGCAGTGCTGCTGCCATCAGTACTATGGAAGAATAAAAAAGTTCAAATATAAAAACTCTCGATGAAAGTCGAGAGTTTTTTAAATAAAATAAAAAACCGCTTACGTTGATGATTGTAAGCGGGTAGTGTTGTGATTCTGCGATTTGGTAATTCAGGATTCGTGAATGAGTTGGTCGACGACTTCGACGAAGATGTACTTAAGGCCGGGAACATCTTTGATTCGGTTGAATCTGGCTTCCAGTGATTTTTTCGTTATCCTGCCTGGATCAAGCCACTCCACGAGCAGTTGCCGATAACGTACTTCCCAGAATCCTTTCAGATTATATGACGGTTTCTGGAACCATCGCTCGACTATCTCCAGGGCGGGAACTTCCATAACCAAGTTCCGGTAGCACGTGTTGCGAAGATGGTTAATAACCTCGACCGGACAATCGTCTATGGCAACCTTTTCCAACTCTTTCCAAGAGGTAGATGCGGAAGTCAGTTCCAAGCAATGATTGACGATGATGTCAAAAAGCGTTTTGGAATTTTGCTTGCCGATGACCTTTGTGTAGTTGGGGTTAGTGTTATTCTCCAGATGAACGACGGCCTTGAGGTAGTCGACAGCCATTTTCAGGTTTTTGAGAACACTGATGAACTGTTGATACTTTTTTTCGACCATTGGCTGGCAATTGATCGGACAGTGCAAATGAATCTGCTCCAGTCGCTTTAGGGATTTGACACTCGGCTTGAGTCTCCGAAGATAGTCGGGGAGAAGAAATTGGTATTTGCTGTCCGCAATCTTCTCGAGGATAGTATCTTTATTGGTCGAGCTTCTTATCCGTTCGATTTTCTGGAAGGAACAACAGTTTTTGATCAAACTTGAGAAGTAACATGCGATCAGTTTTTCTCCGTTCCTGTGGCGACAGTGAAAGAGAAAATTCCTGAAAGTGTCTGTTTTCACCGCAGCCTTGGAAAGTCTTCGGTTGATTAGGTAATCATACCGATTTTCGATGACTTTCTGAAGGGCGCCTTCGGTGTTGTACATATGTCTCTCACTCAGCCATTGACAACTGATGACTTCAGCGATGACTTCCTTGTAGTGAGCAACGAAAATATGGTCGCAATCATCGAAGCGGTTTTTGTAAAGCTTCTCAATTTCGTCCGCGGTGGTGAGGGTTGGCAAAACTTTTGCCAAGACTTCTTTACAGCGCCGGATAATCATCGGCTGGAAAAGCCGATATTCGCCATTTCGATACGACCTGCAATTTTGCCACATTTGGGTCAACTCTTCGATGTCGGCCAGAGCAATCTTTGAGGCGATGTTTTCCGGAATCAGGCTTTGTAAAAACGAGCTTAGAACTTCGTTCGTCGGGGTGTTCATTTTGTAAAGTGCTCCTTTCTCAGATTTTTTCACTTCTGATACACTAGTTTTATCAAAATCTGAGTCTCTCGACAATGGTTCAAAAGTGCAAAAAATGGGGATAAGATGAAGATAAAAAATCCCCACGGTGAATCGTGGGGTAATGATGAGTTATTCTTTTTTTCTCTATAGTCCAATATCAAAGCTCTCGAGATTGATGAGCTTTTGCCCATTGCGGATCCGGCGTGTATTTTCCAGCATGGCCACCAGAAAGGTTGCCCCTCCGGCCGCAAACCCTATCTCGTAGATGCTTTTAACGTCGTTCGAGTCCATTGAGTTAAGTCCTCCAATGGCGACAATGCCACAAAATACGATTATTGCCAGAACGGTTGGTGCCTTGATCAGATTAAAGAACGTTTTCATGTTAGGCTCTTTCTTTTGGTAGATTATAAATCTAACACTTAATAACGATAGCACATTTTAGTTATTTTGTCAATATGTATGATATATTTATTTAAATTAAAATAAAAAATCCCCGAGATAAATCGGGGATTTTTTATCGTTATACTAGGAATTTACTCTTTCCACGTATTCGCCAGTCTCTGTGTTAATTCGGATGGTTTCACCTTCTTTAACAAAGAGAGGGACTTGGACGGTCAGTCCAGTTTCCAGTTCGGCAGTCTTGGTGACTCGGCCTTGGGCGGAGTTGCCTTTGACGCCTTCTGGGGCGGAAACAATTTTGAGATCAACTTTTGGAGCAGGAGTGACAGAAACGGCAGTGCCGTTAAAGTATAAGGCGTCAACCTTGTCACCATCTTTGAGATAGAGAGCGGTATCGCCGAGTGACTCTTTGCTCAATTCAAATTGTTCAAAATCGTCTTGTGACATGAAAAAGAATTTTTCACCGTCGTTGTAAAGGTAATCAACTTTTTTGCGTTGCAAATCAGCTTCTTCAACTTTCTCACCTTGATGGAAATTGTATTCAGCGGTTTTGCCGTTCAACAAATTTTTCATCTTGGTCTGCATGACTGGTTTGCGCATCTGCATTTTGACGAAGTTAGCTTCCACAATGACATATGGATCGCCTTCGTAAATGACGTTGGTACCTTTTTTTAGATCATTTAATGTAGAAATCATTTATAGTTTACTTTATTTCAAGTTGCAAATTTGTCTTTTTCGTCTGGCACTTCGTCAGCCTTCGAAAAATGTTTTTCGCTGTAGGTTACTACAGCTCAAATCATTTTTCTCGTCTTCCTCGTTCCAAACGAAAAATCCTAAATTTTACTCACGCCTTGTTTTAAAGACCTAATAAAATTTATTTGTTGACGAAAGGTAAGAGGGCCATGATTCTGGCGCGCTTGATAGCTTCGGCCAACTTGCGTTGGTGTTGGGAGCAAACTCCGCTTCTCTTGCGAGGAGCGATTTTGCCGTAAGAAGAAGTAAATCTTCTGATCAAATTGGCGTTTTTATAGTCAACATGATCCATGTTATGAGCACAAAAGAAACAATAACGTTCTTTTGAGTTCAAATTGGTAGTAGTTTTTTGAGTATTGTTCATGGTTTTTTAATTTAAAAAGGAATATCCTCAATCTTGATTTCTTCTTCGCCGGAGCTAGAAGCAGGAGCTGGTTGGCTTTGTGGAGCTTGGCTGTAATCGCTATCGCCTTTGCTGTAAGAGTTAGAGCTAGATCCGCCTTCGTTTGCATTGCGAGGTCCGAGTTGGATATTTTCTGCGATGATCTCGGTCTTCCAACGCTTTTGACCGCTAGTCTGATCATCCCAACTTCTGGTTTGGATGCGACCTTCGACCATAGCGATTCTTCCTTTGGCCAAGTATTGGCCGACAATTTCGCCTAGCTTGCCCCAAGCAACAATATTGTGGAATTCAGCTTGAGTTTGTTTCTGACCTTGAGGGTCATTCCAAGTGCGGTTGGTTGCGACTGTAAAAGAAGCGACGGTTTGGCCAGTGGCAGTTTTTCTAACTTCTGGATCCTGAGTCAAGTTGCCGATGATAATGGCTTTGTTGAGGTTCATAATTTTGTGTTAAATTTTGTTAAAATGTTGCATTCGAATATGTGTGTCATCCTGGAATTTTTAGGTACTCCTGAAAATATCCGGGATCCATTCTTCATTTAGACTATGGTATCATCTTGTAAAAGTTCGTCCAATTTTTCATCCAAGTTTTTGGTCTTGGCGGGCTTTGCAGAAGTTTTCTTTTCTTCTCCGCCAGCTGGCGGATTGAGCTGTTCATTCTTTTCTTCTCTCTTTTCTCTGACTTCTCTAACTGGAGCAGCTGGGGAAGATTGAGAATCAAGTTCGTCTAAGATTTGATCAACGCGATTTTTCTTTTGTTCTATTTCTTCAGCGGTGATTTTTGGCTTGACGATGATTTGAGCTCTTAGGATTTCTTTGTCCAAGCGCAAATCGTTAGTTAAGTCTTTGATTTTTTCTGGCTGTTCGGTTTCGAACTCAGCGCAGAAATAGTAACCGTGCAAAGCTTTGTTGATAGGATAGGCTAATTTCTTTTTGCCCATGTTATCTTCGTAGCCGATTTTGCCACCGTACTTTTCAACTTGAGTGTTGACTTTCTGGCTGACAGTTTTTGCTTCGTCATCAGTGAACTGATTGGAAACAATGTACAACAATTCGTAATTTTTCATAGCGTAACATTTGTGAATTAAATATTAAAAAAAACCTCAAGGCAATCCTTGGGTCTTTTGAGAGATCTAAGTAATATGCCTTTTTCCGCCCAACGAGGGGAGGAATTGATGACCAAAAGCGGTCTGGAAAAGGTAATTTGTTAACATCACTATCTTAGCAGGAATTGAAAAAATAGTCAAGATAGGTTAGTATTAATAAATAATAATAAAATCCCAATGAAATACGTCTTTATTTTAGGTAATAATCCAGAGTTGTCAGTAGCGGAAATTAAGGCTATTTTGCCTGATTTGAAGGCTTTGGCTGTAAATAAGCAATATCTTGTCGGAGAAGCCAAATCTCTTGACTGCGAGCCTGTTTTGAGCCGTCTGGGCGGTACTATTAAGATTGCCAGGATCGTGGCTGAAAAGGCCGATCCGGCCGAGCTGGCGGAGGTGATTTTGAAGGCTCGGGGCGAGAAAGTTGGCAAAATAAATTTTGGCGTCAGTTACTATGGCAAAAGGATTGCCAATTTAGGCATGGAGATTAAGGGCATCTTGAAGGGCAAAGGTTTGTCCTGCCGGTTGGTGGTCAGTCGGGAGCCGATTTTGTCTTCGGTGATTGTCAAAAAAGAAAAATGCTTGGAAATAATTGTTTCGCCAGAATGGGTAGCGTTGACTGAAGCGGTTCAAGATTTTGCGGGGTATTCTTGGCGCGATTTTGGTCGACCACAAAGTGATGCTTTGTCTGGCATGTTGCCACCAAAACTCGCTAAGATGATGATTAATCTTTCGTCTGCCAAAGAAGATGGAATTTTGCTCGATCCATTTTGTGGATCAGGAACCGTGATGTCAGAAGCTCTCGCTATGGGATTTAAAAATTTAATTGGTAGTGACGTTTCGCCAAAAGCCGTTGATGATACCCAAAAGAATTTGAACTGGCTAGAAGAAAAATTAAAAATCGAACCAGAGAGTTTGAAATTATTTCTTGGTGATGTCAAAACTATCGCCGAAGAAATTCCAGCTGGCACAGTTGATGCGATTGCGACCGAACCATATCTCGGGCCGCCGATGAAGGGCAACGAAAAAGATGGCACTATAAGACGCAATGTGGAAGAAGTAGAAAATTTATATGTATCAGCCTTTGAACAATTTGCCAAAATCTTAAAACCAAAAGCGATGATCGTCATGGTTTTTCCGGAGTGGCATATAGGAGATAAGATTTTTTATTTACATCTTGATGATGCAGTAAAAGCGATTGGCTTTGAACGACTTGATGATAACAGTTTGATTTACAAAAGAGAAAATCAAAAAGTTTGGCGAAGAATTACAATTTGGCGGAAGAAATAAAAATAGAAAATAAAAAAGCGCTATCCGAACGGGATAGCGCTTTGTGTTTTATTCGCTTGGCTGGATATTTTTGGTATCCATAATATGCTTGATGATACTCATCCAGGTGTGATGGTAAGTCAAAAAGGCCAAGGGAAATATCATCATTATAAAAAGAAGGTCCCCATGGTTTATTCTTGCTAGGCTTAGTAGCTCATTGTCATTAAGGACAAAAAAGGCAGTCCAACAGATGGCAATAAACAAAGCAGAAATAAACCTTGTCAAATTCATGAGAGGGTGTATCCAGACGATATTGTCAAAAATAAACTCGTTGATTTTATTGTATACATTATTCATGACGATTTTCCTCGCTTGAAATTTAAAATGAACTATTATTAAATTAATACCACTTCAAATTTTTGTCAAATAAAAAATCGCTCACAGCTTCGTGGGCGATTTTGGTTTTGGAATGGCTTGGATTTCTGGGAATTCATCCATATTAACAACGTTTGCTTTTTGTTGCTCGTCGATTCCAAGGCTACGTTCCCAAGCCCATTGAAGATTTTCTCCTGGAGCGAGACGAATAGAGCCGGGGAATAAATTTTCCTCTCTAAGTAGGTTGTAGGCTTCACCCATATCATCGGCATGGATTGCGTCATGAACAACTTCGCCATCACCGTTGATGGCTCGGTAATTCCAAAGTGGTTTGATTTCGTTGTCCTGTTCCATGGGGACTCCTTTCAGACTGTACTGGGTAAATATTAAACTAAATTAGTAATTTTTTCAAGTAATTTTTTTGTTCCTGTATCCGTGTCATCCTCGCGGAGGCGGGGATCCAGATTAACCCACATCTTTCGCCGCTTTTTTTAGAAAAAAGCCGGCACCAAAAAATCTAGCGAGCAGGCGAAAACCCCAGACAAAACACTACACTACAAGAAGACTAGATTTCAATTCAATATTACAATTCCTTATTTATTATCTTTAAGGTAAGTAATATTTCAGGTGAAATCTTTTCCTATCGCAACCATCTGCCTGCTGGCATATGGTTGCCGGAAACCGTCTTCTTTCCGTTT
>CAIVNC010000046.1 GCA_903907165.1 Candidatus Buchananbacteria bacterium | reverse complement strand
ACCCAGCATGATATTTTGAGCTGTAGAAATTGGCATAATCGCCAAATCATCTTGATTTTGAAAGCCGGCTGAACCTCTTTTTTTCAAAACGCCAATAACCTCAAAAGTTTCTTTGCCGATTCTGATTTTTTGTCCAAGCGGATTAACGCCATCAAACAAATCTTGATTAGCTTGATCACCCAAAACCACTACTCTGGCGTTGCTTTTTTCTTCATCGGAAGTAAAAAATCGGCCACTGGCCAAGCTTACATCTTCCACTTCAGGATAAGTGCTCATGGCACCATAATAAGTAAGATCATGGCTGGAATTTTGATAAACCGCCGTGCCCCGTCCAGTTACATAGGCATTGACAGCAGTAATATTTGGCACCTGGCTAGTTATAGCCACGGCATCTTCATATTTTAAAGTCGTGACCACAATACCAAGAGCCGACGCTGGCGGACCATTAGAATCAGAGGCGCCAGGCAAAATACCAATCAAATTTGTGCCAACAGAATTAAGCTGGTTGATAATCAAACTCTGAGCTCCGGCTCCCACTGACATAATTATAATAACCGCCGCCACACCGATAATGATGCCGAGACTGGTCAAAAAACTTCTAATCTTACTGGACTTCAGAGAAGCCAGAGAGAGTTTTAGAATATCAAATAATCGCATATTATTTTTTTAGTTCACCGTTCTCAACAGTTCTGCGTCTTTCTACTTTTTCATCATCTACAATCAGTCCATCACGCAAACGGATAATTCTTTTGGCATGATTGGCCGTATCGCTTTCATGAGTTACCAAAATAATAGTGTGGCCCTGATTATTTAAAGTTTCCAAAATTTCCATGACTGCATTGCCGGATTTAGTGTCCAGGTTTCCCGTTGGCTCATCAGCAAAAATCACACTGGGATTCATCACCAGTGCTCGAGCGATAGCTACGCGTTGTTTTTCACCGCCGGAAAGCTGATTGGAAAAATTACCTATGCGATGATCCAGGCCAACCGCTGTGATTGCCTTCCTGACAATCTCATCATGGTTCTTGGCTTTGCTATACAAAAGTGGCAAGCGGACATTTTCATAAACGCTAGTCTTAGGCAAAAGATTGAAAGCCTGAAAAACGAAACCAACTTCTTCATTTCTGATTTGTGCCAATTGATTTTCATCAAGAAAACTAACATCATTGCCCTTAAACAAATAACGTCCAGAAGTGAGCACATCCAAAAATCCTAAGATATGCATCAAAGTTGATTTACCGCTGCCAGACTGACCCATAATTGCCACAAAATCCCCGGCTTCAATTTCAAAATTCAAACCAAAAAGAACGCTGGTCACCACCTCATCATTTACATAATCCTTTTTTAAGTCTTCAACTTTTATCAACGCTGCCATAAAAAATTAATTTACTGAGTCTTAGTAAAGGTGACTACTTTATCACCGACATTTATGCCACTTAAAACTTCTACATAACCACCATCCCCTTGCAAGCCAGTGGTCACAGTTCTACTTTCTATTTTATTATTTTTTGTATCAACCAAAATTTGAACAGTCTTAACCGGAGTTTCTCCAAGAGTAGTCGTTCCGATAGTAACCGCGCGCTGAGGAATCGTTAAAACATTATTTTTTTGCGCCGTCGTAATCGTCACGTTAGCGCTCATACCTGGCTTAATCTTAGAATTCCAATCGTCGCTATTAATCGTAATCGTGGCCTTATAGTAAACAACATCTTGAATGGCTGTTTGAGCTGGATCAATAAAAACTACCGCGCCCGTAAAGATGTGATCGCTGCCAAAGGCATCCAAATTAATTTGCGCCTTATTGCCAACAATAACTTTGGCAATATCAGACTCAGAAATATCAACTTTGATTTGATAATTACCAGAAGAAAGCATTTCGATCATAGTTTGGCCAACTGGAACTTGTTCGCCTAATTTGTAATTTACTTTCACAACCTGACCATCAATCGGAGCAACTATTCTATAGTTAGCCGCATTAGCGTTTGCCTGATCAAGTTGAGCCTGAGCCTGAGCCACCTGAGCTTGAGCCGATTGGATATCAAAATCTCTTGGCGGTGCTTGCTTTAAACTTAATTGAGCCTGAGCAATGGTCAAGGCATTTTGCGCTGATTGGATTTGAGAATTATAACTAGTGATATTTGATGACAAATTAGTACTAGCCAATTGCAAGCTAGACAAAGCTCCTTGAGCAGCCGTTTGCTGATTAGAAATATCAGCCTTGATTGCATCCTTTACTGTCTGAGGATAACTAGAATTAACAATAATCGAATCTCCCAATTTAAATGATTTATCCAGCAATGAATTTAAATCAGTCAAATGACCAAGAAGATCATTAGACGCCGCTAAGATTGTATCATCGGTCTTTTGCGCCTGAGCGGCCGCAATCAAAACCTGAGCCTGATCAATGTCTTTTTTGATCCTTGCATAATCAGAACCAATGGCATTAAATAGACTACTATCACTTACTTGCAAGTTATTAATGTTATTGGTATTAATAAAATAATTATAAATTTTATTCAAAGCCACGCCAGCCACGAACTGAGAGTTGCTAATGGCGTTTAAATTATTTTGTCTTAATGTTTGAAGTTGTTGCTGACTTTGAGTTTCCAAACTTTGCAAATCATCACTAGCCTTATTAACTTGCTCTTGAGATAAATTCACATCCTGACTAGAAGCTCCCCCTTTAACTCGAGCTAAGACTGCTCTAGCGGCATTTAGATTGGCTTGTTGCTGACTGATAGTTGCTGAAAAAGACGCTGAATCAACCTCGGCCAGCAAGGTTCCGGCCTTAACAATATCCCCCTCCTTAACTTTTACCACAGTTAACTTACCCGGAGCTTGAAAACTAAGGCTAATATCATTGGCTGACTCAACAGCACCAGTTGCAGAAACCGTTTGAACAAGATTAGTAATCGCCGCCGCTTCAGTTGTGTATTGAGTAGTTGCTGGCTTTGGACTAAGGAAATAAAATCCAGCGCCAATTATACCCAGAACTATAATCAGAATAATCCAGAAACGTTTGCGCTTAAAAATACTTTTTTTGCGTCGAGGAGCCAATTGCTCGCCGATTGCTGCACCATTGTTGGCCATAAGATTATCTTAAACTTAATTTTAATGCCTAGATTATAACATTTTTACGATAAAAAGACAAAGTTTTTTGCTCTTTGCTTTTTTAACTCAATATTTAAATAATAACAGACTTTCATTAATTTTAGCTTAATCCCCAATTCCGACAGCTAGTTGAGCCAAAAAAGTCAAGTTTTATGATTATTTTGTTTAAATTTAAATAAAAAATCCCGATTAATCGAGATTTTTTAATGGTGATAACTTTTCCCTTTGGCAATCGTCGCTGCCCGATAAATCTGCTCCGCGAGTACTACTCTTGCCAACTCATGGGGCAAAGTCATTTTTGATAAAGCTAATTTCATCGGATATTTTTCTAGCATCTCTTCCGACAAACCCTGCGTCCCGCCGATCACAAAAATCAATTGGCCATTTTGTTTTTCCAAATATTGCGACAACTCCACCGAAGTAAATTCTTTGCCACGTTCATCAAGAATCATAACCGTCGCTTCTGCCCTCTTGGCCAAAAATTTCAGCAACCTCTCCCCTTCTTTCTTCTTGGCCTTCACAGCATCACTTTTGCCAAAAGCTTCCGGTTCTAATTCTACTAATTCAATCCGAGCGTAAGGTAAAGATCTTTTGAGATATTCGTCATACGCTTCGCTGAAATATTTTTCTTTCAATTTACCAATTGTTAAAATTACCAAATCAAACATAAATTTATTCTGCTTTTTTACCAGCTAGTTGTCCGCAAGCGGCCTCAATCTCGTCACCAGCGCTGTGGCGTTCGGTAAATCTGACATTTTCTTTGACCAAAACATTTTTGAAAATCTCAGTCGCTTGAGCACTTGAAGCCTTGAGTTTGCCAGCCGGATTGTAGGTCATTAGATTAACAAAATACAAAGGATTTTTATTCATGAGTTTTGCCAAATCTTCGGCGTCACGTTCATTGTCGTTAACCTTAGCAATAAGTACATATTCAAACATCACACGACGATTAGTTTTTTTGATATATTCATCAACAGCTGACATGATCGCTTTGACCGGATAGTTTTTGGCAATCGGCATCAGGCTTTGTCTGACGTCGTCGTCAGCAGCATGAAGCGAAATCGCCAAATTGACTTCCAAATTTTCTTTGGTAAATTTTCTGATTCCTTCAACAATACCGGCCGTTGAAACGGCAAAGTGGCGAGCACCAAGACCAAAACCATCTTTTTCATTCAAGGCTCTAATGGCGCCCATGACATTATCATAATTCAAGAACGGTTCGCCCATGCCCATGAAAACAATATTATCCACCTTTTCGGGCTCATCGCGTTTTTTGAGTTCTCTCGCCCAAAGCAAGACTTGATCAATAATTTCACCTTTAGCTAAATTACGCTTAAATCCAAGTTTACCGGTGGCGCAAAAGGCACAACCCAAGGCACAACCAACTTGAGAGGAAACGCAAACCGTATTTCGACCGTCAGCATTTTTAATCAACACTGTTTCAATTACTAAACCATCATCAAGAGTCACCACCGCCTTGGTGGTTTTTCCTTTTCTTGAGTCAATCATTTCGGCATTAATTGTCAGTGGCGCTTTTTCTTTCAGTTCTTGGCGTAAAGCCAAGGGAAGATTGAGCGCTTCATCCCAATCACTAATTAAATTCCTAAAAATCGCCTCGTTGATTTGCTTGAGGCGATATTTTGGTTGACCATCCAGAGTTTCGTTGATTTTAATCCAGTTCATTATTTTACTTTATAACTTAAATTCATTTCCATGATAATTTCTTGACTGCCAGTTGGTACGGTTGGCAAGACTGATCCTGATCCGCCAGCTCCACCTTTGCCATCAGCCACGCCAGAGCCAGTTCCAGAAGATCCAGGACCTTGAACAAAATTTTCCCACCAGCCGACAATATCACCGAGACCCACACCAGCCGCACTAGCCATACTATTAGCTTTAACTTTAGCATCAGCGATAGCCATTACCCTGGCTTGTTGTTTTAAATCTTCAAGATTAGAAACAGTAAAACTAATTCCGTTAACTTGGTTGGCTCCGGCCTTACTAGCCTCGGCAATTACCTTACTAATTAAATCTGTTTTATTAACAATGTCTCGGACTTTAACCACTAGCTGTTCATTAGCATTGTAACCAGAAACACTAGAAACATTATTTACATAATCATACTGAGCCGACAAAGAATAATTTTGAGTTTGAATGTCGGCGTCAGAAATTCCTAGAGCCTTGATAGCAGTCACAATTTTTGTGCTCTTGTCGTTGAGCTGATTCAAGGCATCTTCGGCTTTGGCAACTTTGTCGATTTGAACACCGAGAGTGACATTAGCAATGTCTGGCTGGTAACTTATTTTACCTTGACCAACAACCGTAACTTGGTTTTGTGGCACGTTGACAATGCGGTCGCGTACGATTGAAACCACCACGATGCCAGTCACCAAAATCATGGCGACAATCGCGGTAATTGCTAATGGCCATTTATTGCGACCACTGTAATTTTTGATTTCGTCCATAATATAAATTATT
>CAIVNC010000045.1 GCA_903907165.1 Candidatus Buchananbacteria bacterium | reverse complement strand
GGTAATGTGTACACACATATGGCGGTTTTCCAAGCAATATGCCAAGATACAGCCCTATGTGTACCAAATTACCAAGTGACGCCCTAGGAGAGCGTTTGAGATGGGTTTTACCCATTATTACTAAACAGATAAGGCTTAAGGAAGCAGTTAAAGTCTTCCCTGGAGGCCAAAGAACCCTGGAGAGATGGGTGGCGAGATACAAGGCAAAGGGCGAAGAAGGATTAATCCCCAGAAGCACTAGGCCTAGGAGCCAACCCAATGAGACAGCCATCAGGACTAAGGAGAGGATCATTGAATTAAGGAGGAAGACCATGTTGTGCGCCAAGAAGCTAAACTTCAAACTAAAGAAAGAAGAGATAATCATCCATGACAGGACTATAGGTAAGATCCTTAAGGCAGAGGGTTTAATTAGGAAATATAGGGTTAGGAAATTAAAGTATAAATATGTTAAAGTACCCTTAGCTAAAGGAGACCTAGTGGAGATAGACATTAAATATGTGCCTGATTTAGTTGAGGATAAGCAGTATTACCAATTCACAGCCATAGATTGCGCTTCTAGGTGGAGATACTTGGAGATCTATGATAATATGGGCAATAGCGAAGCAGTGGACTTCTTAAGCAAGGCCATTAGAGTAAGCCCCTTTAGGATTAGGGCGATAAAGACGGATAATGGCTCTTGCTTCACTAACAGGTACCACGTAAGAAGCAGGGTTAATCCTAAAATCCATGCTTTGGATCTAGAGTGCCAAAGAAGAAATATTATCCACTACCTGATTGATCCTGGCAAACCCGCTCAGAATGGCAAAGTGGAGAGAAGCCACAGGACTGACCAGGAACACTTCTACGAGAGGCAAAGATTTGAGACTGTATTAGAATTGAAGAAGAAGATAAGGAGATGGAATGATTATTACAACAATCTAGAACATTGCTCTTTAGATGGAAAGACGCCAAATGAAATGCTATTATTAACTAACTAAAACCCGCCATAAGTGTGTGCACTGAGCATAGTCTTTATTTTATCTAAATTTAGATTAAACTTGCATCTTGCATTTCGCATTTGTATCTGTATTCCGTATCCCCGCGAGCATTGAAAACCCCAGCTACAAAACCAAATGGAAAGAAGACGGTTTCCGGCAACCGTATGCCAGCAGGCAGATGGTTGCGATAGGAAAAGATTTCACCTGAAATATTACTTACCTTAAAAAAATCAATAAGGAATTGTAATATTGAATTGAAATCTAGTCTTCTTGTAGTGAAGTGTTTTGTCTGGGGTTTTCGCCTGCTCGCTAGATTTTTTGGTGCCGGCTTTTTTCTAAAAAAAGCGGCGAAGGATGAAATTGAAAGAAATCAAATTTCCAGTAAGCCTCGGCAAACCACCCCAACCCCTCCTTGGAAAGGAAGGGAAGGAATACAAATTTGGATTCCAGATATTTTAACGATTACATTAAAATTCTGGAATGACAACAATAAAAGAAGGGGCAAAAAAAGTCTCGATTCCCATCGAGACTTTTTTATTTCTCTATCTATATCTCAAAGCATCAAGCGGATTAAGACGTGACGCTCTTATTGACGGATAGATGCCAGTAAAGAATCCGACAAATGTTGAGAAAATTATAATTGTCAAAACGAACCAAGATGGACTGTAAAACAAGCTCAAAGACTTGCCACCGAGACTACTAGCTAGAGCATTAAACGCCAGATTAATTAATTCGCCAGAGAGCATACCGATAAAAATTCCCCCGATACCTCCCAGAAATCCCATCAGACTTGCTTCCATCAGAAAAATCTTGCGAATATCTGCAGAGGAAATACCAATCGAGCGCATAATACCAATTTCATTGGTGCGTTCCAAAAGCGAAATTGTCATGGTATTAAACATACCAATTGCCGAAACAATGAGCGCAATAAAACCAAACATGAACAAGACTATCTGAACGATCTTAAAAATTTTATTGGCCTCATCAATCGTATCCGAAAGCGAGGAAACCAAAAATCCTGACTCCATGATTTTATTTCTAACATCATTTAAGAGCCCACTATTGTCCACCTTGATTTTTAACTGATCAAATTTAACAATATTCACTCCAGCCAAAGAATCGAGTGGCACAAAAGCATAAGAACTTTCTTCATCACTAATCACTCCGACAATTTGATATTCATCTTCGCCCTTGAAAGTGTCTATGGATTGCACGCCCTGATCATCAGTATTTGGAATATACAAAGTTAATTTTATTTTTTTGCCAATCGCTGTGTTCGCATCCAAATTAAAAAGCTTGGCTTCCGCCAATGAGACAACTGCCTTGCGAGAATTGTCATCAAAGATGGTTCCTTTATCGACATTAATACCACCTAGACGGAAAAATGAAGAATCAATGCCGTAGAATGCGCTGTCAGCTGTCTGATTATCCATGGTGGCTTGTCCAGAAAAACTGGCCATACGACTCACCTCTTTTATGCCGCTAATCGCCTGAATCTTTTTGATATTATCGGGACTAAGATCAACCAAATCAGATGGCCCCGCTGAAACATCTAGACTCAAAAGAGAATCGGCTGTGGTAATCCTATTCAAAATAACATTTTGCAAACCGTAACCAAAAGATACCAGAAATAAAACCGCACCGATACCAACGCCAACGCCAAGCACCGTCAAAAACGTTCTCATAGGACGATTCTTGAACATGCGAGTGGCTAAAGTTAAGGAGTCAAAAAAATTCATATTTTATTTGATAGTATATTTACCTAAAAGCACCAAATCTATTCTTCTAGCCAATTTCTTTGCCAAACGACTGTCCAGGCCGGCACCTTTTTTGCTAATCGGCAAATCTAATTTTACTTCTAGCTGCTTAGCATCAATTTTATTATCTAATCGCTCTCGAATAAATTCATTGATTCTAGCAAGGGCAATAGAATTGGAAATTTTGACATCAAAAATATCAAAAAGATAATGTCGGAGTTGTTTGACTTCGTGATCTGTATCAGTTTCTTTTTTAGCCTTACGATCATCAGACTTCAGTAATTTTATTTCATCAATAATCGCTAATATTTTTTCAGTTAATTTGGCTGCCGTTCTTTTATCAAGCCCTAATCCCCCATTTTTAATATTATCGTCAAGATATTTTTTGAGAGTTTTTTCATCGCGAGTTTCCGACAAAATAAATTCTACTTGAGCCAAGATCAAATCGATTTCGGCGCTAGTCATTTCGGTCATAACGTCATTAACAATCTGCTGAGCCTTAAAATGAACCAGCAAACTGTTCTCCATTTTGAAATCCAGGTTAGTATAAGTCTTGGCCAATAGCTCTAAATCTCTTGATGGTGTCGGTACGCTCTCCTTTGGTTTAGATTCTGCCGATTTTGGCATGGCCGCTGGAGCCTTATTAACTTTAACATCAATAATCTTACCGTCCTTGATATAAAAAACTCGGTGAGCATAACTCAGCATGTCCGGACTATGCGTAACCAAAATAACCGTCTTTTTTTGCTCGGCGTTTAAATTATAAAGTACTTGTAAAACATCCTTGGTTGATTTGGAATCAAGATTACCAGTTGGTTCGTCAGCAAAAATAATATCGGGATCATTCATCAAGGCTCTCGCGATCGCTACGCGCTGTTGTTGACCGCCGGAAAGTTCTGGTGGTAACTTCTTTTCTTGAGCCGCAATGCCAAAATATTCCAACAGTTGTCTAGCCTTTTCTTCTCGGAATTGCTTGCTCGTACCTAGAGAAAATTGAGGTAAAACTATATTGCTAAGGATATTTAGCGACGGGATAAGATGAAAAGCCTGAAAAACCATACCCATCTTACTTTGACGGAAATGATCAAAATCAGTTTTTTTAAAATCAGAAAAGTTTTTGCCATCAATAAAAATATCTCCCATCACTCCCCGCTCGAGGCCAGCAATCGAATAAAGCAAAGTTGACTTGCCACAGCCAGAAGGTCCAAAGAAAATAATAAATTCTCCCGGATAAATTTCCAAATCAATCTTACCCAAAGCATTAACTTGATTGCTTCGGCCAAGATTATAAATGACTTCTAAATTTTTAGTTCTGATAATCGGTTCTACTGCCATATTACTTACCTATTTTATTAGTCCAACCAAAGACATCTTGGAAATTATTCATAATAACCTGGAAAACTGTTTCTTTTTGTCTTGGAGTAAGCACCGTAAAGACATTGGAGATGGAATTATTGCCAGCCGAGTCCGCGCTTTCTATCTTGAAACGATAAACTGTTCCTGGACTAAATTTGGTAATAACCGCGACATGTTTTTTGACATAAGATGGATCAAAATAAACCTGTTCCCAATTACCTTCATCGCCACCGACGCCTTTTTGATAATAAACCTTGCCGGAAGCCATCTCATTGGTTAACCAAGAAATAATTGTCTGAACATTTGAATCCTTGCCAATAGACAAAGCTGAGTCGGTTTGCACCTGATAGATAACTGGTGGCAAATTATCCTTGCCAATCATAAAACCGGTAATTTTTTGAGAAATTTGCTTGCTATTAATATCCTTGCCAGATAATTCCACGTCATAAGCTACGCCCGACTCCAAATCAGTCAGAGCAACTTCGTGCATAGTGGTCATAGCTTTGTCAGTCTGAGTCTTGGCCTCTTCAACAGCCAAAGCTCCGCCTCGATATGGCGTATATTTCAAAGCCGAATCAGTTTCAGCGCTAGTCACCCACCTGAAAGTTGCCTTTTCCGGAGAAAGAGTCTGAACCGTATAGTTAGAAATTTCCAATTCTTTTGGCTTGGTCTTAAACGAGAGATCTTTAGAGTGCATATAAGAACCGATAGCTGTCATGCTTCTGAGTTGGACATGATAAACCGTTTCTGGCTCTAGGCTAGAAATTGTTACTCCATGATCCGTAACTTCATCGTCAGGATTTCCACTTACTTGAATATAGCCATTATCGCCTTTGGTCGCATCATATAGAGGCTCCGGAGCTATGGCCACCAAAGAATTGCTATTTTTATCTGTTTGCCAAGAAAGAGTGGCGCTATCTGAAGTTATTTTAATATTAGGCTCGCCAGATAAATTTGGTGGTGGAACACTGCCGGACAAATCATGAGATAGGTTGCTCTGAAGCAATAAAGCGCTTTCCAAAACACTGACTGGTACCTTAGCATATAGGTCTCTAATGATCTTAGCCGAATCACTAACCGCCATCATTAATTTATCCTTATCATTAATCTCTGGCAGACTTTCTTTTAAGGTAATAAAGCTATCATCTCCTGATTTCCCAATATTACCGTTGGCATCTATAGAAGAAACGCGATAGTGATAAGTTGCACCATTATCTAATCGTGACAATAAGATTTGATGATCTTTAGTGCTCTCTAATTTGCCATTCAATTGTCCATAACTAGAATCTTTTCCATATTCAACCAAGCCATAAGAATTCTTATCCGTAGTCCAATTAACTAAAACGCTAGATGTACTAATATCCGAGATAGCAACTGCACTAACCACCGGCAAAGTTCGATCTATAGTTTCCCCGCCTCCACCTCCCCCAGTGCAAACCAAAGGAGTTGCTACGGTACTAGTAACTGAAGCAATGCCATCTTGAATACCCTGAGCCTTAGCGGCTAACTCTCTAAGCTTAACTAAAGATTCCGGAGAAAGAGTTTCTGCGGTTACAAAATTATATTCAGTGCTAGTTGAGATATTGCCACTAGCGTCAGCGGAAGTTACCCGATAAAAATATTTAGTACTACTGGTTAGTCCCGACAAAATCAGAGAATGAGCTGTATTTAAAGTATTGTCAGAAACTGAAGCTGTGTAAGTTGAAGAAACTGTGCCATATTGCAAGAAAGAATTAGCTAATTCATTAGTTGTCCAAGTTATTACTGCTGCACTATCCGTGATAATACTGCTACTTGGATCAGTAATTACTGGAGCCACCAAATCATTGGAGGTAGTAAAAGAAAAATAATTGCCGGCATTATTATCAGTAGCCACGCCAGAAGCAACATAGTAATAATAAGTCACGCCTGGAGTTAAGCCAGTTAGTGAAATAGAATGAGAAGTGACATTTTCAGAACCACCTTTGTTTGATGGAGCCGGATCAATAAAATTAGGATCTGTTGTGTAATAAATATTAGTATCTGATGGCATATCAGTGTTCCAAATCACTGTTACTCCATGATTACTTATTTGAGAAGGGGTTACATCAGAAATTACTGGACCAGATTTAGTATCAAAAGAATAATTCGCGCCACTGCTATTATCTATCGTTGGGATTCCTCCTATATTAGTCGACTTAACGGAAAAATAATACGTTAAACCTGGTCTTAGTCCAGGTAAAACAATTTTATGAACACCAATACTTGAGGCGTTATCCAACATAGAATTGGAAACAACACCTTTTTCTAAAACATCGCCATTAGTAGTAGAATAATTTACTTCCGAATCTGACAATTGATCAGTCTCCCAAGTAATCACGGCTGAATCCGTGGAAGTACTAACAACCACGACATTAGTAATTGTCGGTGGCGTAGTATTGGTGCCACCATTGCCGTCTGGTTTATCCGTAACAGGAGAAGAAAAATAAGAGACATTACCAGAACCGTCTTTAACTAAAACTTTATATGAATAAGTAAGATTTGGATCTAAATTTTTATGAAAATAAAAGTTAGCTGAACGATCAGTCGAACTCGCCAAAAAGGAATAATCATTGCTATCCGTCTTATACCAAATTTCATAACTAGCAAAAGGTAAAGCCACTGCCTTCCAAACAATTAATTCCTGATACTGCCCATTTATAACATCCGAAACATCTTTAATGATAATATTACTTGGCTTCTCTGGAGTACTTGCCGATACCGTCGAAACATTATTAAATTTATCCTTGAACTTTACATAAACAGTATCTGGACTTCCAGCCAAACCGATCGTTGCCGAAGAGGAGTAAGCTTTACAGTTTGTTAGAGTGTCATTCAAACTAATGCACATTTGCAAACCATCAGAATCATCGCCAGCATCAAGAGTTAATAGTGAAGAAGTTGAAGCTGAATCCCTAGCGTCAACTGAAACTAATGGCAAACCTGACCCACTTGAAGCGGTTGGATTTTTTAAATCAAGAACAAATGGCGCGCTTATTGATGTTCCTTTATTACTCGCTGATTCCAAGTCATCGGCGGTCACCCTGATTTTTGTCGTCGATGAAAAAGTGCCATCTATTTGCGCCTTGGCATTCCAAGCAACTGTTGTCGTAGCAATAAAAGTAGAACTAGCCGTCAAAGACGAGGTAGCATTAGCAGATAAACCGGCCGTAATTGGATTCCAATTCTGTCCATTGTCAATGGAATATTCAAAAGACGGAATTATACAATTTGGACATGCCACTCCAGTTGACCGAGTATCAGGATCGGCAACTCGGTATGTAATATTTACCTGGCCATCAACTAAATTTTGTGAGGCAGTAACCGCTGATTGAAATTGAGGCGTGGCATTAACTACATAAGTCACATTAACACTTTGTAGTGTTGGAGTTTCATTTAAAGTATTTGAAGTTAAAATTGCTTTATACTGAAAATATCTATCGTTCACTTTATCACTACTACTCGCATTTATAGAATTACCACCACTAGCACTAGTGTAAAAAGTACTGGTCCCTGTTGGCCCGAGCCAATCAGTCCAAGTATTACCGTCTGGCGAAGTTCTAATTTGGAATTTAATTGAAGTATTCGTAGAGGTAGTTGCTGTCCAAGAAATATCGCCTATCATCACGTGAGCATCTTGAGCATCATAAACAGAGGAAATAAGCTCGCCGTAAAGAGCACTGCCGCGAATCGAACCGACCCCAGCAGGAGTAACAATGTCAACGCTAGTCCCGACTGAAGCAGTGAGTGTTCCGGAAAAAGTCTTACTACTATAAGAGTACAGGAGTCTTCCACCACCACCAGCAGCAGCTCCACTACTACCGCTACCTCCACCGTTTGCCGAAATTGTTCCCGAACCAGCAAGGACATCAGCTTGAATCCAAAGTGAACCTCCAGATCCAGCACTATGATTAGTTCCGGAATTTCCGCCATTAGCCGAAATTGTCCCATTAACAGTCACCGTTCCACTGGCAACAATTTTTATGGCACCACCACCTGCACCACCACCACCTGCACTTCCACCGGAACCTAGGGCAGTTGGATTATAAGCATTGCCATAAGTCGACCCAGAAGCTCCTGGAGTTGCGCCACCAGAGCGCCCACCAATTCCGCCATAACCGCCACCAGATGAGCCAGTAGAACCTCCACCATTACCATGACCAGGTCCAGTTCCACGAGCAAACCCCTGGGCATTAGCATTAATACTTCCTCCAACATCAACTGTCACATCCGTAGCGTTAATAGCGATTCCTTTTCCAAAAGGATTACCAACTGAGCCACCAGCATCAGCATTTATAATTGTCGTACTAGAAAAAGCAATAATATTACCTCCGTTATTGACGGTGATAGCCCCAAGATTATAAGTATCATCGGTTTCTGAATTATTACGATAGATATTTAAAGTACTAGTAGAACCAACAGTTACGGAAGTGGCCGACATTGTACAAACAGCAATATCGGATGCATTTCTTTCAAATGTAACCGTGGAAGAAGTCAAAGTTAAAGCGCCAAAGCTACTGCAATTATTAAATTGCACAACCTTATTAGTAAAAGTAACATTTCCACCAAAAAGAATTGACCCTGTTTTTCCTGAAGGAGAATTGCCACTAGATGGGAGAGCGGATACGGATCCAGAAAAATTATAAACAACTTGTGAGATATCAACACGACCACCACCAGAACCGGTTCCACCAGAAGAAATATTTCCACCATTAGCAGAAATAGTACCAGAACCAGCCAAAGACCCGGCAATGATCCACAAAGAGCCACCAGAGCCACCGGAATAACCATTACCACTAGCAATCGCGCCATTGGCCGACACCCTCCCATTGACAGTAACTACTCCACTGGCCACAATTTTTAACGCCCCACCACCACTAACAGAACGACCTCCAGAGCCCAAAGCCGTCGGACCGGTCGATGAGCCATAAGTAGGTGAACCAGAAGTACCATTGCCAGCTCCGCCATAACTAGCCCCATAATTTGTTGCCCCCTTACCCGGGCCAGTCTGAGCCGAGAACCCAGTCCCGTCAGCGTTAATACTTCCCCCAACATCAACAGTAACAGATGTGGCGCCAATCACTACACCTCGACCATAAGGGGTCCCGATCGAACCACCAGCCTGAGTATTAATTAAAGTCGTAGAACCATAAGCAACTATATTTCCTCCAGAGTTTACCGTAATACTTCCCAAATTAATAGCATCATCAGTTTCTGAATTATTACGATAAATATTCAAAGTACTAGTAGTACCAACCACAACTGAACCGGCCGACATTGTACAAAGAGAAACGTCAGATACGCTCCTTTCAAACGTAACCGTCGAAGAAGTCAAAGTTAAAGCGCCAAAAGCATTGCAATTATTAAACTTAACCGTTTTATTACTAAAAGAAACATCTGCCGCAGTTGGGAAAAGAATCGAACCAGTTTGACCACCGTAGGCAACACCGCCAGTAGAAACTGCCCCATTAACCTGTATAGTACCCATAAAATTATAAGGGGCCTGCGATATATCAATACGACCGCCGCCACCAGTACCATAATCGCCATTGGTTCCACTATTAGCCGATATTGTTCCATTACCCGTCAAAGAAGACGCAATAACCCAAATAGAACCGCCAGAACCGGTTCCATAATTATTACCACTATTAGGACTATTGGATGACAGTCGTCCATTAACAGTAACTATTCCTGAGGCTACAATTTTAATTGCGCCACCGCCAGCATTACCACCACCCGTCCCACCGCCAGAACCGAGAGCCGTTGGATTATTTACGGTACCATAAGCAACGCTGCCATTCCAGGCTCCTCCCCTACCGCCGTAAGCGCCGCCATCGTTAACACTGCGAACCGAATGGCCAGGACCAGCTCCAGCCGCAAATCCCTTGCCGTCAGAGTTAATCGTGCCGGAAGCACCGATATTTACATTTACAGCATTAAGAACTATGCCTAGACCATAAGGCGAGCCAGCAGATCCATCTCCGATTGCCGAACTATTACCCTGAAGAATAATATTGCCGGAAGTGACGGTAATATCTCCCGTGGCAGTGAAACTTCCAATTCCAGAAGAATCAGTCCTCTTGATAGTTAAAGAGCCCGTAAATCCGGTATCTAGCAACAATGATTTAACGGTCACGCCAGAAGCGCTGACATCCAAAGTACAGGCCGTGGAAGTAGTGTTGTTAAAAATAACATCATCAACAGAAGTCGGCACGGCCGAACAAGACCAATTAGTGCTCGAAGCCCAAAGTCCGTTTTTTGAAGTGTTTGTCCAAGTACAAGTAGCACCGGCTCGGACACTGCCAGGCTGGCTCATCAAAACTCCAACCACAACAAAAACTACCACAAACGTAGATAGAAGTAGAGATAAGAAGCGATGTTTTTTAATTAATTGAGCCATTTTTTATTATTGTACGCCGTTTGTTTCTCTAATCAGTTCAATCTTAGTGCTACTGATGACCGTGCCAGTACTAGTCGAAAAGCTAGTCCAGCCAGCCTGGTTGCTCGCATGAGTGGCAACAGTAGTGGTGACACCTCCAGTCCAACTATCTTGAATCCAGCCATAAGTCATAGCATTAGTGAAAAATATTGGGGACACTAGAGAAACAATAATACCAATCGCCACCGCAAAAACGATCGAACTCCCGGAAACAAGCAAAGAAACAATGGTCACTCTTTTTTGTTTTTGCTGATGAATAGTAAAATATTCCTCCAGATAAGCCTGGCGTGTTTGAGCTAGTTTTTCTTTGAGAATTTTAGTTCTTGGCGATTTGGAAAAATCAATGCCCAGCGGTGATTCTTTATTTACTACAAGTAAAAAGCTTTCTTCCGAGCTTTTAAACAATAAAACTAAGATATAAAAAAACTTTAAACGCCAAAAACTAAGGTGATTATTACCATCTCGAGCTACTTCTCTTCGAGCTTTTTCGTATTCTCGGTGCAACCAATCACCACCCAAGCCAGGAATGGTTTTGTCACGGCGATAAGAAATATAAACAAAAACAATAAACGCCACTAAAAAATAAAGTGGGATAGACCACCACCTTAGAATCGTTCCCATAGCCAAGCAAAGAGAAATTAATAAAGTCAAAGCCAAAATATTAAACAAGATTGGAGAATTTACTAATGTTTTATCTTTCTTTTGCTTCTGTTTTTTTGGCATTATAAAATAATAAAATCACGATCGCAAAATCGCAATATAATTTAAAACTGATGCCTAAATTATAACACAAAATGACTAGAAAGTTAAAATTGTTTTGTGGATAAAAAAGGAAACAGCGATTAAGCTGTTTCCTTGTTGAAAATTCTAAATTATTTTTTTCAAATATTGTCCGGTATAACTGTTTTTTACTTTAGCGACATCAGTCGGCGTGCCTTCGGCGACAATCTCACCGCCACCAGAACCGCCTTCAGGACCAAGGTCAATAATCCAATCGCAACTTCTGACTACTTCTAGATTATGTTCGATGATTAAAATCGAATTGCCTTTGTCGGCCAAATGATGAAGCACTTGAAGCAAACGGTTAACATCATCAAAATGAAGTCCTGTGGTCGGTTCATCAAGAATGTAAAGAGTTTTACCAGTTGGTCTTCTTGATAATTCTGTTGCGAGCTTAACTCTTTGCGCTTCACCGCCGGAAAGCGTCGTGGCACTTTGACCAAGCCGTAAATAACCAAGACCAACTTCATCTAAAATTTTCAATTTATCGGTAATTTGCTGGTTGCCTTCAAAAAATTTAGAAGCTTCGGCGACCGACATATCTAGTACATCAGCAATATTTTTTCCTTTATAATGAATTTCCAGAGCTTGGCGATTATATCTTCGGCCATGACACTCTTCACACTCAACATAAACATCAGACAAAAATTGCATTTCAATCTTGACCATACCATCACCAGAACAAGTCTCGCATCTTCCGCCACCCTTAACATTAAAGCTGAAATGTCCTTGATTAAATCCCCTAACCTTACTTTCTGGAAGTTCGGCAAATAAATCACGAACGTAAGTAAAGACGCCTGTATACGTTGCGGGATTGGAACGAGGTGTTCGGCCAATTGGCGACTGATCAATATCGATAACCTTATCCAAATTTTCTAAACCTTTAATTTCTTTGTGCTTGCCAGGCAAATCCTTGGAGCGATAAAAATGTCGTGACAAAGCTTTGGCTAAAATTTCACTCATAAGTGTTGATTTACCAGAGCCAGAGACGCCAGTAATACAAACGAGCTTACCCAAAGGAATTTTGACATTAATATTTTTCAAATTAAATTCTTTGGCGCCTAAGATTTCAATAAACTTGCCATTGCCCTTGCGAAATTCTAGTGGCACTTTGACTTTTTTCTTGCCAGACAAGTATTGGCCAGTGATGGATTTTTTATCTTCTTTAATTTCTTTGACCGTGCCCTCCGACACCACCTCCCCACCAAGAGAACCAGCGCCAGGACCGATATCAATCAAATGATCAGAAGCTTCCATGATCTGACTATCATGCTCAACCACAATAACTGAGTTACCTTTGTCGCGTAGCTTCTTCAATGTCTCAACAAGCTTGGCTGTATCGCGAGCATGAAGACCAATAGAAGGCTCATCAAGAATATAAATAACTGATTCTAATCCTGAACCAATTTGGGTGGCAAGTCTGATGCGTTGCATTTCACCGCCAGCGAGAGTATTAGCACTGCGACTTAATGTTAAATAATTTAAGCCAACGCTTTTTAAGAAACTCAAGCGAAGTAAAACTTCTTTGATGATCGGTCGAGAAATTTTGCCATCACGAGAAGTTGCTGGCCATTTCTTTTCTAACTTTTCAAAAAATGTGGTGATCGTATCTAGATCCATGCCAGTGAGTTGGGCAATAGATGTGTCTTCTAGTTTTACTGCCAATGCTTCTGGTCGTAATCTTGTGCCATGGCAAACAGGGCAAGTAGAAATCGTCATGTAGTCCTCAAGAGTTTTCTGCAAATATTCAGACTTTGTTTCGTCATATTTCTTTTCCAAGAATTTCAAGACGCCGTCAAAAACCATATCCTTACCATCTATGTCATAAGTTTGATTATCACCATTGAAAATCAAATCCATCGTCTTTTCAGACAATTCTTTGACCGGCACATTGAGATCAAATTTGTATTTCTTGGCAACAGCTTCCAGCAATTTATAATTTGAATTCTGAGAAGCAAAATTTCTGGACCAAGGCTTGATCGCGCCTTCAGCTAGAGTCAATTTTTTATTTGGAATAATCAGCTCTGGAGTTGGCACCAGTTTTGTACCGAGACCACGACAAACTGGACAAGCGCCGAAAGGAGAATTAAAAGAAAAACTGCGAGGTTCGATCTCTTGCAAACTTATACCACAATGATGGCAGACATAATAAAGATTAAATTTTAAATCCTGAACATCTTCTGGCAAATAAACATGCAAAAATCCATTGCCAAGTTCTAGACCTAGATCAACATTTTTCTTCAAGCGTTGCCAAGTGACATCATCTTCATTTCCTTTCGCTGGCAAAATCAAAGTATCGATTAGTATTTCAATCGTATGATAACCATTCTTATCCAAATTCAATTCTAGAGCTTCATCAATATTATAAAAACTACCATCAATACGCACTAATTCGTAATTAGCCTTATTGATGATTTCTAATTGCTTCTGGTGCGTTCCTTTTTTGTGGTAAACAGCTGGCGCTAAAATTTGCATTCTAGTGTTCGCTGGGAGAGATGAGATACGTTCAAAAATTTCCTTCGGCGATTGCTTGTGAACTTCTTGGCCGCATTGATGACAATGGACAATACCTATTTTCGCATAAAGCAAACGAAGGTAATCGTAAATTTCGGTAATCGTACCGACGGTCGATCTAGGATTTACTGCGGCTGATTTTTGATCAATAGCAATAGTCGGTGACAAACCTTCAATACTATCGACATCAGGCTTGTCCATGAGATCCAAAAATTGCTTGGCATAAGAAGACATGCTTTCGGCATATCGACGTTGACCTTCCGCATAAATTGTATCAAAGGCTAGCGATGATTTTCCTGAGCCGGACAGGCCCGTGATGACCACTAATTTGTTTTTGGGAATCTCAATGTTAATTCCCTTCAAATTATTGACCCGCGCGCCCTTGACGGAGATGGTATCTCGCATAATTTTGTATTTGAATGTAAATTTAGTGACTATTTTTTAGTCATGTTAAACGATAGTAGTATAATGGAAAAAAATAACTTTGTCAACCTTATCGTTAAAACCTGTTTTAAATTTAAACAAAGAAAAAACCGCCCCAATGAACCTGGGGGCGGTTAATACGCATATTGCGTTAAAACTACTAAGCAACTTCTTCCTTCTTGGCCTCGCGAATAGCAGGCGCAACATGAGGAACTGCTTGGGGGGCGGACTGATTCTGAGAAGGACTAACTTCAGGAGGATCCTTCTCAAAAACCAGACACCCAGTCAAGCCAGCGGAAACCAGGTCAAGAAGATCCTGGTGTTTGATCTTGGTCGGAGGTATCTCTTTGTTAGAGAGCGTACCGTTACTCACCATGACCAGAAAGTCATGGAAGCACCAACCCAGGACAAGTCCGAAGGCGCGAAGCGGGGTCTTTGCCAGATCCTGCCTTCTCATGCCAAGAAGGCCGGCCTCGATTTTCCGGAGTTGGCCGACAAGGTATGCCAGATTGATCCGCTTGACGATCTTCTGTCCATTCTCCCGCACGCCATCATAGATATTGCGCGTAAAGATCTGAACATGACCACCTTGGGGTTGGCCTTCCTGGATTTGACCATCCAGATTAACCTGAATGCAGATGTCGTATCCAGCTTGGCGAGTGAACGGGCCAATCTTCATGCTATTGCCGAATACCTGAATAACCTTGACAGTCCGATCAATCCCGAGAATATTAATCTCTCGAGTGGAGCCATTACTGATGGCGGCTTTTACAGTACCTTCGGCCAGCAACCATTCAAAATCAATCGCCCTCTTCGCTTTCCCAAGTTCCTTGGTAAAAGCAAAGAAGTCGTCTTTGGCCTTGTCACCGCTTGTTGCTTCCAAGTATGCTTCTACTTGGGGCAAAAAGTTGGTGATGACGAAAGCGTCGGCCGGCTTCAGACTTGGATTTTTCTTGACGGCGCGAATAACGCCGATCATGGCGAGTGCGCCCCAGTCCAAAACCAATTGCGGATTTTCGGGATAGACCGAGGTCAACCCGCCGATCAGTTCCCGCAAGCTATACTTGCCACGGGAAAGGCGTTCTCCGCTCAGATCATTATTACAGATGGCATCGAAAATTCCATAAAGATACTTTCGCCATTCCACAAAATTGGCATCGGCCGCCACTATGTCCAGAGAGCAATAGTCGCCTCCCTGACCATGATGATCAAAGCCATTGCCGCCATTGTCGAAACAAACTTCATTCGACTTCGGCGTGACCTTGGCGCCGGAGGGAAGAAACTTCCACTCCAACTTACCCTCGGTTATTCCGAGCGTACGGCGAACGCGAAGATAAAACTTCAAGATCGCCGCAAAGAAAACAACTTCCAGATTGGGGTACCGCGTGATGATGGTGTTTTTCTTACTGCCGTTATTCTGATTCATGATAAAATCCTCCTTTACTTCTCTGGCGTATTTACTATTGACTATCCCAGGATAGCCGTTTTTAAACGTACAACTTAATTATGATAGCACATTTATTGATTTTTGTCAATAGATGTGCCATTTTTTTGCTAAATTTAGATATTTCAATGTACTTCTTAATGACTTCTTACTCTATTTTTACTATAATTATATATAAGAAGCAACTAAGCCTTAATTTAGCAATTTTTTAACTCAAAAAATATGACTTTCAATCAACTAAACCCCGAAGAAGAAAGAATAATTGCTGGCAAAAGCACTGAGGCGCCATTTTCCGGCGAATATGATCAAATGTTTGATGATGGTATTTATCTTTGTAGGAGATGCAATACTCCTCTCTATCGCTCAGAAGATAAATTTGATGCGCACTGCGGTTGGCCAAGTTTTGATCAAGAAATTCTTGGCGCTGTTAAACATCAACTAGATGCCGATGGAGAGCGCACCGAAATTCTTTGCAATACTTGCGACGCTCATCTTGGTCATGTTTTTGTCGGCGAAAAAATGACAGAGAAAGACACCAGACACTGCGTCAATTCCCTCTCCATGAAATTTGTTAAAAATTCTGAAGTGCCAAAATCTGAAATC
>CAIVNC010000044.1 GCA_903907165.1 Candidatus Buchananbacteria bacterium | reverse complement strand
TTAACACCGGCAGTCCCGCTAGAGTTCCCGGCATGACCCGCTGGCAACTAACGGCAAGGGTTTCGCTCGTTAAAGGACTTAACCCGACATCTCACGACACGAGCTGACGACAACCATGCAGCACCTGTGTAGCACCTTCGAAAGAGTCCCGGTTTCCCAGGATGTGCAGCTACATTTCAAGCCTTGGTAAGGTTTTCCGCTTATCGTCGAATTAAACCACATGATCCACCGCTTGTGCGGGCCCCCGTCAATTCCTTTGAGTTTTAATCTTGCGATCGTACTTCCCAGGCGGGATATTTAATGCGTTAGCTTTTTTAACCGCCACTGGCAGGGTCGATACTGCCAATGACTAATATCCATCGTTTACGGCGTGGACTACTAGGGTATCTAATCCTATTCGCTACCCACGCTTTCGTACAACAACGTCAGGAGTGTACCAGTCAACCGCTTTCGCCTCTGGTGTTCTTGCCAATATTAACACATTTTACCGTTACACTGGCAATTCCGTTGACCTCTTCCACCCTCTAGTCTATCAGTTTTCATGGCAGTCTCGAAGTTAAGCTTCGAGATTTAACCACAAACTTAGTAGACCGTCTACGTACTCTTTACGCCCAATAAATCCGGATAACGCTCGGGGTCTCTGTATTACCGCTGCTGCTGGCACAGAGTTAGCAACCCCTTATTCATAAGGTACCGTCATTTGTTCTTCCCTTATAAAAGGTCTTTACGCACCGAGGTGCTTCTTCGACCACGCGGCATTGCTCCTTCAGGCTTTCGCCCATTGAGGAATATTCTTGACTGCAGCCTCCCGTAGGAGTCTGGGCAGTGTCTCAGTCCCAGTGAGGCGGGTCGTGCTCTCACACCCGCTACCCGTCATTGCCTTGGTGAGCTATTACCTCACCAACTAGCTGATAGGCCATAGGCCCCTCTCCGACCGCCGGAGCTTTCCTCTACCTAAATAATAGGCAGAGAATATGCGGTATTAATTCCGCTTTCGCGGAGCTATTCCCCAGTCGGAGGTAGGTTACCAATGTGTTACGCACCCGTTTGCCGGTTGCCCTTGCGGGCCCCCTTGACTTGCATGCCTTAGACATGCCGCCAGCGTTCATCCTGAGCCAGGATCAAACTCTCAAAAAATGAACTAGCGAATCTTTAATAAATTAAAGACCGCTGGCGTTCTGCAACTAGATTACGGCCAGTTGCCAACCGAAAGTATATTAAAGCGCTTAAAAGCGCTAATATGTAAAACTTCAAAGAAATTATAAGGCTTGTTTTTTATGCTTTCTACCGTTATTCAGTTGTCAAGTTACTCTTTTTCTTTTGTCCACCCTGAGGCGAGTAAAAGAAAAAACAGAGGGATCCGATTTAGCGAACCGACCACTTGGGTCGAATCAATTAGATGCCACTGTTTTTTCTCTTCTGGCTAGTTGTAATGTTGAAGATTTTGAAAATCTTTGTGGTTATTTATTGCTCTATTATTTTATAGTAATAAAAATTACTTGTCAAGGGCTTCCGATAAAAACGAAATTATTTAAATTTTGTCTAAATTTAGCTAAATATTTCAGCCGTGGAACAACCCAGTTTTTGATTGTTTCACAAAATATTAACAATATGCACAAGATATGAACAAAATTAAGCCTTTTTTGATTTCTTCTCGCGCCACTTTTCGATCTCACCATGATGACCAGAAAGCAAAACTTTTGGTACACGAAGTTTTTTGCCGTTAGCCTCAAAAACTTCTGGACGAGTGTAATGAGGATGCTCGAGATAACCTTCCGTTGAAAAAGAATCTTCTTGAACTGATTCTTGCTTGCCGACAAAGGTTGGCAATTGTCGACAAACGGCTTCAGTGATCACAAGTGCAGGTAATTCACCACCGGCGAGCACAAAATTGCCAATAGATAATTTTTCATCAACTAATTTTTCAACTCGAGCATCAACACCTTCATATCTTGGGCAAACAAAAATTAAACGATCGTATTTAGCGAGGCGAATGGAATCTTTTTGAGTAAAAGTTTTGCCGTTGGCAGCTGTCAGAATGATTCTAGTTTTCTTTTTATCTGATTTTTTAGTAATCTCTTTGAGCGCTTTATAAATCGGTTCGATCTTAAAAAGTAAGCCAACGCCGCCACCATAAGGTTTGTCATCAACTGTTTGATGGCGATCATTGGTCCATTTGCGTAGATTGTGGGTGGTGATTTTAATTAACTTATTCTCTTGTGCGCGTTTAAACAAGCTCTCATTAGTGTAAGAGCTTAAAATCTCGGGGAAGATGGTAATAAAATCAAATTGCTTAATATTCTTTTTCATATTAAAATTATAAACAACATACTTAATTTAGTCAAAACATAATAATCTAATCATGATTCATCAACTTGCTATATCTTTCGGCCAATGGCTGATTCAATTTACTTCCGTACTTGGTTATCCTGGCCTTTTTCTTTTGACTGCCGCCGAAAGTATGATCTTGCCGGTGCCATCAGAAGTAGTTATGCCTTTTGCTGGTTATTTAATTTATTTAGGACGATTTAATTTCCCTTTTGTGTTTTTGGCTAGCGCTATTGGCAGCGTGGTGGGTAGTTTGATTTCTTACGCTCTGGGTTATTATGGCGGTCGACCGTTAATTATTAAATTAGGTAAATATTTTTTCTTGACGGAAAAGGATTTGGATCGTTCAGAAAAGTGGTTTATGGAAAAAGGTGAATGGACAATTCTCGTTGGTCGTTTTGTTCCCGTTATTCGTCATTTGATTTCTATTCCCGCTGGCATCGGAGAAATGAATATTCCTAAATTTTGTCTTTATACTTTTCTTGGTGCAGGTATTTGGAATACGCTCTTGGCTTTCGTGGGTTGGTATCTGGGAAAAAATTGGGAACAAGCTAGAATTTTCTTAAGTTATTTTTCTTGGCCAGCGCTTGTGATAATTTTAATTTTGATTGCATGGTTTCTCTGGCATCGTCGGCATATTTTTATGAAAAAGAAATAATCACAAAACAAAAATCTCCCCGAATAAACAGGGAGATTTTTTTATGTGAGATGATTTTGAATTTAGATTTTGAAATCATCAACGATATCAGTGCTAGTATCGCTAGCAGCGGCAGCTTGTTCAGCTTCTCTTGCCTTGAATCTTTCTGAACCTTCTGGTTCAACAATCTTCAAGTTGACGCGAGCATTGTTTTTGGCGCCGATAACTTTAACCAAAGTTCTGATTGCATTGACAGTCTGGCCTTTTTTGCCGATGACGTAACCAATGTCAGATGGGTTGAGGTTAACAGACAATAAAACACCTCTTTCGTCGACAGTTCTGTCGATCTTAACATCGTTTGGATTGCCAACAATACCTCTAATGATGGCTTCTGCAAACTTTTGGTCTTCCATTTCCATAGTACTTTTTTCTTAATTAATTCTTAAGAATAAATTTCGTTACTGCCGACCTAGCAACATAACTAATTTATCTTGCCATTGTTAAATGGACTGTAACTTAATTTTAAAATATCTAAAACGGTTTGTCAATGTCGCTAAAGATGTGGTAATAAAACTAAATTATTTATTTAAGATATTTGCCGGCAAGGCTAAGCGCAAAGGATGGTAGGATTATAAAGACACAAGCCATAATAAGTCTTAAAAGAAACTGGTTGATCGGGGCATTATCATTTGGTCCGCCTAATAAGACTAGCGAGAGGCCGACAATACCAAAAGCGATTGAGGCGCAAATGAAGATGCGAGTAGCGATTTTTTGCATAAATTTATTATATTAAGATTCTTATGATTTAATAATAGCTTATTTTTCTGGGATGGCTTTTGCCATTTCTGAATGAATTCCCGTTTCATCCAACATTTCCTTTTTTATTCTCTCTCCTGCTTCCCGTCCAATATTTTTAAAATAATCGTAGTTTTCTTTTACGATCACTCTTTCTTCTGGCCCTTCATACCGTCTAGTTGGATATTTTTTCGCGCCTATCTTTCCAGGCATGCTTGGTCTAGCCCATGGCGCAATCGAGCCGTCATCTTTTGTAAATAATTTTTTATCCCCTATATATCTCCAATCAATTTTTATACCAGGATCTACAGCTTGAGCCGCTCCTTCTAAAATTTTATATGCGATTCCAATTGTCCCCATATGAGCATAAGGTCTTTTTTTTGTTGCATCGGTTTGATTAACGGGATCATCAGGAGTTTGCTCGTCCATTAATAAAATTCCGTCTCCTGATTGAATTCCATATGCTTTTATTTTTTTCTTTATTTCTTCAATTATCTCTATTGCGTCTGTCTCGGCTTTTTCCTCCATTGCAGCGCGGTATACATTTTTAAATTCAAGCTCTTCTTCCGTAAATTTCTCACTTGGGTGATGCCAAAACAATATTTCGCTGTATCTTTCCCTAGTCAATGGTTTTTTTAAGATATTTTTTGATAGGTTAATTGCGATCTCAAAATTTTCATCATTTTCATTTCTGCAAGCTCTTACTGGCTTTACGTCAATAGTTAAAAATTTAGGCTGTTCTTCTTCCTGGTATATAGTTCTATATGCCTCCTTTACTGCAATTCCATAAGGAATAGAGCTTGTTTGTGTGAGAAATATCGCTTTTGGTTTTAGTCTGTGTAGTTGTTCTATTACTAATCCTATTGATATTGTTTCTCCTCTGTTCACATCACTTTTCCAATCTTCGAGTTCTTTTGCTCCACGATAATCCCTCAATTCTTTCACGCTAGTAAATTTATAACTTTCGAGAAAGTCACCTTTCCCCTCCGGCTCTCCTTGCGTATTAGATGTTACGTTATTTTCCTGCTCCACCTCCTCGTCTTTATCTGGAGAATAAGATCTTTGTTCCGGTGATTTTATCATAAGGAATTTTAAAAAAATTAATTCAGCTTAATTATACATAAAATCTCAGTATTTTAAAATACTGAGCTAAAATTGAAATTTAAACAAAAAACATCGCCCATTTCTGGACGATGTTTGGAGAATATTTATTGAGCTGGAGTTTCAGTAGGTGTTTCAGCGGCTGGAGCTTCTTCGGCGGCAGCAACTGGTGCTTCAACGACAGGTTCGGCAGCGGCAGCCTTTGCTTCTTCTGCAGCTTTGGCAGCAGCTTCTTCAGCGACTTTAGCTTCTGCTTCGGCTTTAACCTTGGCAGCGGCTTCAGTTTTAGCTTTAGCAACTTCGGCAGCTTTATCGGATTCAATAGCTAATCGCTTCTTTTTGCCCGGTTGAGCTTTGGAAGCGCGAACTTTTTCACCTTTGATAACGCCTAAAGTAACTAACAAGTTAAAAACAGAAGGAGTGGCTTGAGCGCCTTTGCTGATCCAATATTGGATTCGTTCAGCATTAACTTCAGATTTTTTGGTTTTTGGATCATAGTGGCCAAGAATTTCAGTAGCTTTGCCCCATGGATCACGGCTTTTTTCGGTCACAATGACACGGAAGAAAGCTTTTTTCTTGGCGCCAATGCGAGTAAATCGGATTGATAACATTTTTTAGAATTTATTTCGTTAAAGTTGAGCACTGTTAACGGTAGAAATATATTACCTTATTTATATGGAAAAGTCAAGATAGTCGATTGACAGGCTTTAAATTAAATGATATTTATAATGAGGTTTAAGTTTGGTTGTTCTTTTGGAAAATAATAGGAAACGGAGGGTTGATTGTCATGAATGCCGCAGAAGGTAGTATGAATCTTGCCTTTAAAAAAGGCGAAGCCATTCTTGATATGTTGAAATACTTGTTTAGGGATAAGGGTTTTAGTCAGATAGAAGCAGCTAGGGTCTTGCGTGACATTGCAGTGAGCCTTTGTTCTGGGACTGGTCCTGGTCATCTAATTACTAATATGATCAACTTAGATACCAGAGAAGGGTGTAGTCAAGACGCCTGTCGCTTCTGGGATCGCAAGCCATTTTGGAATCATGACACTCGCAAGATTGAGGATAAATGCTCTTGTTGGTTGCCCAGTGGAGATGTAACGCCCATGGAAGACGTGGATGGCTGCAAAAGGTCTCCTCAGTGCCTGAAGTGTCTTCCCTTGTCTGCAAGAAGAGAGAAGGAAAATAAAACCGAGTAGAATTAGTACTCGGTTTCAACAAGTCGGTTTGTGAAATTTTATTTCCGCCGACTTTTTTTATTTTTATTTAAGATCCAATTTTTTCTGTAGCCATCTTTTCCGCTTCTTCAAGCTTGAGTCCGATGAGACGAGAGATGCCGTCGCCTTGCATAGTCACGCCGTAGAGCACGTTGGCTCTGGCCATGATAGCGCGGTTGTGAGTGATGACGATAAATTGAGTTTTGTGATTCAATTCTTCGACGATGTTGCTGAGTTTGGAAGAGTTAGCTTCGTCAAGCGCGGCGTCAACTTCATCAAAAAGAATAAATGGCGATGGGTTGTTGGCAATAATAGCGCAGATGAGAGCCAAAGCAGTCATAGTTTTTTCACCGCCAGATAAGACATTGATATTTTTAATCTTTTTGCCAGGAGGACAAGCTTCAATATCAATGCCCATGTTGGCCAAGAAAGATTTATCTTCAACATAAAGAATTTTCTTTTCTTTGACCGGCTCAGTGACAGTTCCTTCAATTTCTGAAACACCAGCTTCAGTTAAATTATTAACTTCTTCTCTGGCGATCTCGGCTTCAGTCACTTCTTTTTGGGTCAAAACTAATTTTGCACTACCGCCATCAAATAGTTGTTTGAAATATCTGGAGAAATCATTATTAATTTGTTCAAATTCTTTTTCAAATTGGGAACGAATCATTTTGTCGAGCTCGACTACAACTTTTTCTAGATCGGTAATAGCTTTGGCAAGGTCTTCACTCTCTTTGGATAAATGTTCAAAACGTTTTTTGACTTCCTCGTATTCTTTTTCAACTTCCGGATCAGTGCCACCGATAATTTCTAGTTGTTTCTTGAGTCTGTTTATTTTGCCAATAGTTTCTTCGAGATCTAAATCTGGATTATTGTTGTTGGCGTTAAATTTATGATCTTCGCCCAAATCTTGTTTGACAGATAAATACAAATCTTCTTTCTTAGTTTCAACTTTGGCCAATTCAATTTTGACATCGTTGATAAGTGTAGTGATTCTATTAAGCTCATTTTGATTCTGATGCATGCTTTGCTGAAAATTGAAAACTTCGCGTTTCTTTTGTTCCTCGGCGAGATTAAAATTATCTATCTTTTGGCGCAGAGCATCTTCTTTGCTAGCAAACTCAGCCAATGATTTTTGTAATTGATCTTTTTTGGTCAAAAGATTTTCGGCAAAAGCTTTGCGTTCTTCTGGTGAGAGATCACTTTCTTTGATTTCGGCTAAAATTTTATTTTTCTCTCTAGTGATGCCAGCGAGTTCTTCGTTGAAAGTGCGGATCTTGTCTTCGTCCATTCTGGCATCCAATTTTAAATCATTAATTTTACTGACCATGAGTTCACGCTCACGATATTTCTCGTCAGTAAAAGCACGAAGCGAAGTAATCTCGCGCATCTTTTCTTCTTGGGTGGCAAATTTGCCATCGTATGATCCGGTCCAAGTGGCAGAGTCGCGTTGTTTGTAACCGCCACGGATAACACCGCTCTTATCAAAGACATCGCCATCAAGTGTCACCATTCTTTCGCGGCCGATGCCGATATTTCTAGCGTCATCAACCGTCTCAACGATCAGAGTACTGCCAAAAACTTGTTGAAAAACTTTGGCAAACTTAGTCTCAAAGGAAACAAGGTTGATAGCAAAATTAACTGCGCCATTTTGTGTGGCTAAATAATTTTGGCGATCGTCAATTGCTTTGCTGGTCAAATTACTAAGTGGGAAAAAGGTAGCGGAACCGAGTCTATTGTCTTTTAGGTATTTAATGCATTTAACAGCAGTCTCATCGGTATCAACGACAATGGCCCAAAGGCGATTACCGGCAGCCGTAGCAAGAGCAGTTTCATATTTACGATCAATTTTACCAATATCGGCGACGGTACCGTAGATGCCTGGGAAATTATTTTTTTGATACAAAACAGCTTTAACGGAATCAAGAGCGTAATTGCTTTTAGTGCCACTCTTTAATCTGTAAAGTTCGTCTTGAAGAATTTGTAAATTGTTTTGGCTGACTGTTAACTCGCTATTTAAGGCATGAAGATTTTTTTCGGCGACAGATAATTCTTCAGCGGTCAGTTGGCTCTTGAGTTTGTTGCCACGAAGCGTTTCATTGATTTCAGCAACTCGATTTTCCAATTCTTGCTTGCGGCTTTCGAGCCAAGATAAATTTTGTTTGCCGATTTTGGCATACTCCACATCAGCCTTGGCATTGATGATGGTCAGTTCTTTGAGCACTTCATTTTTATCGGCCATCATTTTGCCATACTCGCTTTGCATTTTATCAAATTCAACTGTGCGAGCATTTTCTTGGCTAAGTTTTTCTAGTTGTTCAGTGACGCTAGTGATTTCATTTTCTAATTTTAATCTTGTCTTGTCTTGAGCAGTGAAAGAAATGATTAATTGTTTGTAAGTTGCATCCAAATCAAACCACATGCGGCCGTAGTATTGGCTTTGTAATTCTTTTAATTCGACTTCAATTGCTTGGCGCTTATGGAGGCGTTCAACTTGGCGAGTTAAAGACTTCAGGTGAGGATCAAGTTCCTTAAGAAGGACATCAACTTGAGCAATGTTTTCACGTGAGCGTTTTAATTTATTGACTGAGCGATCACGTTTGATTTGGTATTGCTTAACACCGGTCGCTTCATCAAAAAACTCTTTGCGTTCCTGAGAAGAGTAGTTAACAATTTTATCAATCATGCCCTGGCCGATAATGCTGTAAGTGTTTTGGCCAAAATTGGCTTTGGCGAGCAACATGACAATATCAAAAAGACGAACTTCTTGCTTGTTGAGCAAGTATTCGCTGTTGCCGTCACGATAAAGTTTTCTAGTGATAACGATTTCAGAATAATCAATCGGCGCTAATCGGTCTTCATTATTTAAAAACAAAGAAACTTCCGCTAAGCCCATTTGAGCTTTTTTGGAAGAACCGGCAAAGATGATATCGGTGGCTTTTTTGCCTCTGAGAAGTTTGAGGCTTTGTTCGCCGAGTACCCAGCGCACCGCGTCAACGACATTGGATTTGCCAGAACCGTTTGGTCCGACGATGGCGGTGATACCGCAGTCCATTTTGGTTTTGCCATTGGCCTTGGCGAGAGGGCCAGTGCCAGGCGTAGGAAATTCGAGAACAGTTTTATTAGCAAAGGATTTAAATCCTGATAGTTCAATGCGCTGTAGATACATAAATATGATGACAATTTTATTTGAGTTTCTTTAATTTTACCAAATTTTCAAGAAAATAAAAAATCGGCTTTGATGCCGGGATAAAAAACCGCTCCATGTGAAATCGGGGCGGTAGTTGGTTTGTTGCTGTGGGTTAGGCAGCGAGTTGGACTTGTTCGGTTGTGGCGACAGGCGCGTAGGGCCGAGGGATTGGGATAAAGCCATTGTCCAGGGCGATCTTAGCAATCTTGGTCAAGAAGTAATGCACGTCCTGGGATGTTGCCTGGGGGATTTTGGCAACCGACGAACCGCGAGGAATTTGGAGGCACTTGGCTTTTTCAGGCAGAATTTCAAAAAATGAATGAACAATCGGAGTCAGACAGAATTTGGTAAAATAGAAATGTAGATCACTTTCTATTCCCTTTTCCGTGAGTTTTTTTTCAACTCCGACGATCAGGTGGCGCGTTTGATGATTGACCCGATCGATTAATACTTTTTGGAAGTCGTCGCAATGATCCACGACTTCAAAGTGAAAATGGCAAGCTTTGACCAAATCTGCTGCCATGCGGGGATCCATATCCTTAAGGTTAGTCATGATGACTCTCCTTTCGTCGCAGTCCCAATGACTTTGAACTGCTATTTATATTATAGTATTAAGAAATGATTAAGTAAAATATTGTCTTGTTAATAAGTTGTTTTACTAAAAAACACCCCAATTTTTAAGGTGAAGGTGTTTTTTAAATGAGGTTATTAGGTTTATTGTGGATTACATAGATCTTGCATGGAGCAATTCTTGATTGATTTACAGATCTCATCATTTTGGAATGAGCCATCTGGTCCTGGCATGCCACCACAGTGGCCTAGAATTTTTCCTGCTGAGTCGTAAACCGCGGTAGGAGAATCGGCGACGTTAATTTGAGAGCCAATATATAAATCCCCGCATTTGAAAAGTTGAAGTTTGCTGCCATTGGTTGGTCGGCATAGGCTATTAGCCACAGGATCCTCAATTTTTTTAGCCACTGGACAAGTCGCAAATTCACAATTTGGTTCTGTTCTGCCGACATAAGATCCGTCGGGGCATTGTTTGGCTTCGTCGGTACAAACCACTGGAGCAGTTACCTGAGTCGAGGTTGGAGAAACTTTATTATCGGTTTGACGATTAACCACATCTTTTGGTATTGGTCTTTGATACATCTTTCCGGCGTTTTGGGCTACCAAAAAAACAATTAATACGGCAATAACCATCACAACGATAGATAGAATGAGATAAATATTCTTCTTCATAATTTAATTTATTAATTTATGTTAGTATTATAATACTTTTTTGGTATAATGTAAAAATAAGATTGATAAAAATAAATATGGCCAAGCAAAATAAAAAACTAGTGATTATTGATTCCAACGCGTTGATCCACAGGGCTTTTCATGCTTTGCCTCCCCTTGCCACCAAAGATGGTCAGATTGTTAATGCAGTTTACGGCTTTGCTTTGATTTTGCTCAAAATTATTAAGGATTTGAAACCGGATTATATTGCGGCCGCTTTTGATTTGCCGGGTGGTACTTTTCGTCATGAGGAATATGCCGAATATAAGGCTACCAGAACCAAGCAACCGGATGAATTGTATGCCCAAATGCCGATCGTTAAAGAACTGCTTGGAGCCTTTAATGTGCCTATTTTTGAGCAAAAAGGCTATGAAGCTGACGATATTATTGGCACCATAGCCCACCTGAAAGGCGTCAATCGGCCCGGCATGGAGAGTATTATTGCAACTGGCGACCAAGACATCCTCCAGCTTATTGATGCAAATACAAAGGTTTTGTCGCCTCACAAGGGCTTCAGCGAGACCATTATCTACGACGAACAAGGAGTAAAAGACAAATTTGACGGTTTAACGCCTGCCCAATTGATTGACTATAAAGGGCTTCGCGGTGATACTTCCGACAATATTCCAGGCGTTAAAGGCATTGGTCCCAAAGGCGCGACTGATTTGATTAAGGAATTTGGCACTTTGGAGGAAATTTATGAGCATTTGGATTCGCCCAAGATTAAAGATCGCACTCGAGAATTATTAAAACAATATAAAGACGACGCCTTCATGTCCAAAAGGCTGGCGACGATTGTTCGCGAAGTGCCGATTGATTTTGATTTGGAAAAATGCGCTTTTACTGGTTTTGATAAAGATAAGCTGATTGATCTCTTCCAAAGGTTAAATTTTAAAAAATTATTAGCTCAACTTGGCACGATTGATCAAAAAGCGAAGAGTAGTGGTCAGGCCGGGCTCTTTGATTCTCTGGTTGAGAAAAAAGGCGAAGAAAATGTGAAGCCAGTACAAAAAAATGCTGGTGAACAAAATTATAATTTGGTTAATGATAAAAAATCACTCGCTGAATTTATTAAAGAATTAAAAAAGCAGGAAGAATTTTGTTTTGATACTGAGACAACCGGCATTGATCCGTTTCAGGCAAAACTTTTGGGTATTAGTTTTTGTTGGACCAAAGGCTTGGCTTATTATGTGACGGTAGAAATGGTGGCTGAAGAAAAAGATTTGCTCAAGAAAATTTTTACTGACAAAAAAATCCGAAAGATTGGTCATAATTTAAAATACGACATTGAAATTTTGAATAATTATTTTGGCGTGGAAGTTGTTGGTTTGTATTTTGACACGATGCTTGGTTCATATTTGCTCAGTCCAGGTAATCGTCAACATGGTTTGGATAATTTAGCTTTTGTTGAGCTTGGTTATCAGATGCAACCGATTGAAGACCTGATCGGCAAGGGCAAAAATCAACTTTGTTTGAACGAAGTCCCTGTTGAAAAAGTTTCTTGGTATTCTTGCGAGGATGCGGACATGACTTGGAGACTTTATCAAAAAATAAAACCGGAAGTTGACGAGCAAGGCATGATGGGTATATTTGAAAAAATCGATTTGCCACTAGTTAGCGTGCTCGCCGAAGTTGAAAAGAACGGCATTAAAGTTGATGTCAAAAAATTAGGCAAGCTGTCCAAGGATTTTGAAGTGAGAATTAAAGAAATCGAAAAAGAAGCATACAAACATGCGGGCGAAGAATTTAATTTGGCCTCACCGAAGCAACTCAAAGAAATTTTGTTTGGCAAATTAGAAATCTCATCGGCCGGAATTGGTAAAACGAAAACTGGATTATCTACCGCCGCTGATGAGCTAGAAAAAATGGCAGGACTTCATCCGATTATTGATTTGATTATTGAATTCCGAGAATTATCCAAGCTGAAAAGTACTTATTTAGATTCATTGCCCAAGATGGTCAATCCAAATGATGGCCGAGTTCATACCAGTTTTAATCAGACGGTGGCCGCGACTGGTCGTCTCTCCTCCTCCGATCCAAATTTACAAAACATTCCTATTCGCAGTGGTTGGGGTCAAAAGATTCGTGAGGCTTTTGTGGCTGACAAGGGTAATAAATTAATCAAAGCTGACTATTCTCAAATTGAATTGCGCGTGGTCGCATCTCTCGCGAATGACGCTAAGATGCTCGAAGCTTTTGAAAGTAAAACAGATATTCATACTCAGACTGCGGCGGCGATCAATAATGTGAAGCTCGAAGATGTGACGCCAGACATGCGCCGCCAAGCTAAAGAAGTTAATTTTGGCGTGCTCTATGGCATGGGTTCGTGGGGCTTGTCGCAACGCACGGGAATTTCCACTCATGAAGCGACGATGTTTATTGAAAAATATTTTGGCACCTACAAAGATTTGAAAAAATATCTCAATGAGACGATTGAAATCGCTCGCGATCGCGGTTATGTGGAAACGCTTTATGGCCGACGTCGCTATTTGCCAGAAATAAATTCCAATATGCCTCAGGTTAAGAGCGGAGCTGAACGCATGGCGGTCAACACGCCGATTCAAGGCACGGCTGCCGATATGATCAAGCTAGCCATGATTGAAATCGCCAAGGAGTTGCCAAAAGTTTCCAGCGAGGCTAGAATGATTTTGCAAGTCCACGACGAATTAGTTTTTGAGGTGCCAGAAAAGGAGGCCGAGAAGGTTGGCAAGTTTATTCAGAAAACAATGAACGAAGTGGTCAAGCTCCGAGCGCCGATTGAAACCGAAGTCGGGATTGGCGATAATTGGGGTAGAATGGAGAAGGTTAAATTTTAACAGCATGGATCCCGGACGCGCTACCGCATAGCTTCAGCGACGCGGAGTCAAGTCCGGGATGACAATACAATTATGATATTTTATATTTGCGGAACCGATCATTATCGAGCCGCGGAAAAACTCAAAGAATTAAAAAACGGCTTTATCCAAAAACGGGATAAGGCCGGTTTAAATGTGACTGAGATAGACGGCGAAACAGTTGATGTCGTGAAGCTCCGCCAAGAAATCATGGCCTCACCTTTTCTCGGTGAGAAGCGAATGATTATTGTGCGTGATATTTTGAAAAATAAAAAAGTCGCCAAAGAACTCGAAGCATTTCTCAAAGACCAAGGCGAAAAGCTAGACAATGTAGTTTGTTTCATTGATTATCTTGATGGCGAGAAAGTTAAATTCAAAATGGGCAAGCCGGTGATCGCTGGTAACCTGTATAAATTTTTGATCGCGCAAAAATTCGCTTGGGAATACTACCCTCTTTCTTCTCGCGAGTTGCCTGGTTGGATTAGTAAATATGTCAGTGATAAATCCCGTTGTCATCCCGACCAGAGCAGCAGCGCAGTGGAGAGATCCCTTAATTGTAGAATCAGCCGACAAGCTAGCGAAGAATTAGCATACTTAGTCGGCAGTGATCTCGTGCAGATGGGCAATGAGCTAGACAAGCTCGTGGCTTATTGCGGTGATCAAGAAATAGGCATTGAAGCTGTGAGGCAACTGGTCAGAGCGAAGTTTGATGATAATATTTTTAATCTAGTTGAGGCGGTAGCCAGAAAAAACAAGGCCTTGTCGATGAAACTGCTCGCCGGTCAAATGAAAAATGGCGTTCACGAGATTATGATTTTGAAAATGTTAACCAGACAATTTAAAATGCTTATTCAGATAAAAGGCGGAGGCAATGCCTCAGAAGTCGGCTTGCCACCATTTATTTTTACCAAAGCCGCGAGCCAAGCCAGCAACTTTACCGAAGAAAAATTAATTTCCGCTTATCATAAATTATTAGAACTGGAAGCGTCGTTCAAATCCGGCGCTACGAATCCGGAGTTGTCGTTGGATTTGTTTATTTCGGCGATTGCTGATTAAAATTTAATCTAAATTTAGACAAGATAAAGCCCAAGTATTGACAAAAAGCAAAAAATGTGCTAGGCTGACTTATGGTTCCTTAAAAAAATGAGTTTGTGGTACTGCCCAATAGTTGAGTTGATCTTAACTTTACTGACGGGTAGTATCATAATAAAAAAAACTCAAAAAACATAAAACACAGAAAGAAGGCGATTATCATGAACGGAATGCCCGAATGGAAAAGGAAAAAATTTTTCCCCGATTGGAATGGAAGGGTGTTATGGACTGTTGTGGATGCGACTTACAAGACTGATGGTTTATCGTCCTCTAATGGTGTTGGGCAGTTTGCTAGACAGCCAATGCTAAATCAGAAAGAATTCTTTGCTCGTTATGATGCCCAAAAAGAGCAAGAAAGAAAATCTAGAGAAGAAGCAAGACGTTATAATCCTCTATATGGCATCCCTGATTGTCTATATTTCCGACGGAATTCCAATTGTGAAGAAGAATAGGAATAAGAATGTGGCGGTGATTATTAGCTCCGCGTGCAGTTTTGCGCGGAGTTTTTT
>CAIVNC010000043.1 GCA_903907165.1 Candidatus Buchananbacteria bacterium | reverse complement strand
GGACTTGATGATGGCTATAAACAAGCAGAATTTATTTGTAGGCGACTAGATAATCTCAGCGATGATGGCCTTTCCTGGTCAAAGATGGCCGTGCTTTTTCGTGCCCACTTCCAATCACTGGAACTTGAAATGGAATTAAATAAACGAGGCATCCCGTATATTATGCGAGGCGGTCAGAGATTTTTTGAACAAGCTCACGTCAAAGATGTTTTGTCGTATTTAAAAATCGTAAATAATTTTCAGGATGAAGCGGCTTGGCGTCGCGCTTTGCAACTCAAAGAAGGTATTGGGCCGTCAGGCGCAAATAAAATTTATTCCGCTGTTGCTGGTCACAAATCTTTGCTTGATGCCTGTGAATCTGGCTGGGATAAAACTCTAGCCAAGGCTTCAGCAAAAGGTTGGCAAGAAATAAAAGAACTACTCAGAAATTTATTGGCGCTTGGTACGGGTGATCCAGGATTGCTTATCAATGAAGTGACGCAAAATTTTTATGCCGTATACCTGAGAAATACTTTTGAAAATTATTCTGATCGTCTAGCTGACCTAGAACGACTAGCTGAGTTCGCCGAAAAATATGACTCTGTAGATCAGCTACTTGCTGATGCCGCCTTGTCGGAGGGTTTTGGCAAGGATGCGGCAGGGGAGAGTGGCAAAGATAAAAAAGAGGCTGTGGTGCTCAGTACGATTCATCAAGCTAAAGGTTTAGAATGGAATACTGTTTTTGTGATCGGCCTTACTGATGGCCAATTCCCGTCGGCCAAATCTATGGATCGTCAAAAAGATTTGGAAGAAGAGCGAAGATTGTTTTATGTGGCGGTCACCAGAGCCGAGGAGCGTCTTTATTTGACCTACCCGATTTTTGGTTTTAAATCTGGAGAATATAATCGTCTGTCTCAATTTGTCAGGGAGTTACCGAGCGAGGCTTATGATCTTTGGACTGACGGCAGTAAAAGTAAAAAGCCAAAAACTTCTATTTTTGATGATAATGAGGTGACTTATGTTGATGAGAATGAGGAAGAAAGTGACGTTTCTCAGGAGTTTTGGTCTAGAATTAGATCAAAAAGAAAATAGTTTTTTTGTCTTAATTTTAGAGTTTTTAATAACACTATTCTTGACAGAATGGTTGGTTTTTGTTAAGGTTTAATCGTTAGATGGGTTCATTCAAAATCGGTGTTAAAAAGGAGACTTTTATGTGTCCACGTGCCAAAAAAGCAAAGCAAATTCAGGATCCGGACGAGCAAAAGATTTACGTTTTGGATACCAGCGTTGGGGTTCTGATTGGCGAATAATAGAAATGCTCTTCGACAATATCATCGTGATTCCGATCACAGTCGTTGAGGAGTTGGACAATCTGAAAAAGATCAATGCTCAGGTGGCGGTCAATGCCAGGTTGTTTTCTCGGGCTATCGATGAATATCGTTCCGCTGGTTCTTTTGTTGATGGAGTCAAAACCAAGAATGACGGTATGCTCTTTGTCGATTGCAATGGCTTCGATCGCAACGTTCTTGATCACGGCCTCAGAGACATTGCCGACAACCGCATTCTGATGGTGGCGATGAACTGGCAAGCCAAGGAAAACAAGAAGAAATCCCGCAAGAGAGTCATCCTGTTGAGTAAGGATGTCAACCTTCGTATCAAGGCCAATGCCCTGGGAATAGAAGCCAACGACTGGAACAAGGATAAACTTGTTTCCAACGTTGGCGATATGTATTCCGGGGTAATCAACGCCCGGGTGGACGATCCAACCGGAGAAAACTATGAGGCCTGGAGAAAGCTCAGTGCTCATGAAGGGGTTACGGTTGAGCAAATGGGCGGTCTTGGCATCTTTCGAGATCAGCCGATTTATCCCAACATGTGTTGTCGGATCTTTATCGGCGATAAGTATTGCCGAGCGATCTACAAGGCCGGTGCCGGACTTTTCCTGCCGGTGCCCAAGGTTCACAAGGAGATTAATCTGGCCCAGGATACGAGAAAGGTTAAGGAGGTTTTGCCAATTAACGATGAACAGGCATTCCTTCTTGCCCTGGTCGCCGATCCAACCATTAAGATCTTAACCGTGTCCGGTATTGCCGGAACTGGCAAGACCTTGATGTTGATGAAGGGCGGGTTTGATGGCTTGGAGCTCAATGGTGGGAACTATAAGCGGATGTTGGTTTGGCGTCCAATGGAACCGCTTGGCCGAGAGATGGGTTTCTTGCCGGGAACGGTAGAGGAGAAATTCTCCCCGTTTGTTAAACCGATGATGCACAATCTTAGCTTGGTAGTGCATAAGGGCGAAAAGGCTGACCAAAAGAACGATTATCTCGATGACTTGCTTGATACGGCTGTATTGAAATGAAGCCGATTACCTTTTGTCAGGGCGGAACCGAGACGGACAGTGCGATCGTGGTGGACGAGGCTCAGAATTTGACGCCGCAAGAAGTCAAAATGCTGATTACTCGTTGCGGTCACCGGTCAAAGATTATGTTGACTGGTGATCCGTATCAAGCATTGTCGAGCTCCCGCCTCGATCCAATCAGTAACGGCCTGACTCATACCACTGAAGCCATGAAAGGCCAAGAGCTTTTTGGCCACATTACGATGATCAAGAGTGAACGGTCGGATGTCGCCGAATTGGCCGCCAAGTTACTGTAGTTTTTGGGTTGTTTTTGAGCTTCCATGACGCCTGTCATCTAAATCTCATTATATTGAGATAAAGATGATAGGCGTTTTTTTATTTTAAGTCAAGCACCTCTCACTATTGACAAATAAATCAAAATAGATTAAAATAATAGTGGTTAATTGAGCTAATTGGTTATTTAAGTAATTTAAGCCTTATTTAGTTTAGTTATTCGTATGAATTGTACCTTTATTTTTTTCAGCACCTCAAGTGTGGGGGCAGCCGGACGATTCAATCATAGAGAGTATTAGTTGCGCCAAAGCATGTGAATGGCCAAGCTAATCAAGCTGAATTGGTTGATTCCGGACCACAAAGACACCTACTATCTAAATTTCTCTCGGGAGGATGAAATTGAAAATAGTAGGTGTTGTTTTTTTATTGGCAAAAAGCAATAAAAATGCTAAAATTCAGCCAGTTTAGATTAATTAAACTAAATAAAATATGTCAGAAAAACAACATTTCAGCGTGGAACAAGCCGCAGAGATAGGTGAAAAATTAGGCTTAAATTGGACAAATTTTGATGTAGAACAATTCAGAATGGGTCTAAATGTGGAACTAGAACATGGAACAATTAGCGAGTTGACTAACGTAACTAATGACGATCCGATCATGACCGGAAAAATCGCTTTGGCTCATTTGAATGAATTTCCTGACTATTATACAAGATTAGAAAAGATGGAAGAAGAGGCTGATCAATTCTGGGAAAAGCATGATTAAATTTGGCGATCGAAGCGGAATTTTTGGAGTATATAAGCCAAAGGGGATTAGTTCCTTTGGTGTTATTGCTAGATTAAAAAGAGTTTTGCAGATCAAAAAAATTGGCCATGCTGGCACTCTAGATCCTTTAGCTTGTGGAGTTCTAGTAATCGCAGTTGGGCGAGAAGCCACCAAACAAATTGCTGAGCAAGTTCAAAAAGAAAAAGAATATATAGCCGTAATTCGATTGGGGCAGACTAGTACTACTGATGACGAAGAGGGAGAAAAAACCATTAATGATATAAAAACCGAGACTAAAATTTCAGAAATAGAATCAGTGATAAAAAAATTTATTGGAGAAATTTCTCAAATTCCCCCGGCTTTTAGTGCTATTAAAATTGGTGGCAAGCGAGCCTACAAGATGGCACGTGAGGGCAAGGAAGTGATAATGCAAGCTCGACCAGCCCTAGTTAAAGAAATTGAAATTTTGGATTATGTCTGGCCGCACTTGAAGTTGAGAATAGTAACCGGACCCGGAGTTTATATTAGATCGCTTGCCAGGGATATTGGTCAAGAATTAGGTGTTGGAGGATATATGGCAGATCTAGAGCGAACTAGAGTTGGGGATTTTACCAAGGATGAAGCCCTAGATTTAGAGAAAATAGTTAGTGGTCAAGTTAATGTTTTTTAATTGTTTTTATCTTAAATTTAGGGTAAAATATTAGAACGATTAAGGTAGTTTAATAAATACTCATGAAAATTATTAAAATTACAGCAAACTGGTGTCCGGAATGTTTAATTATGAGGCCAAGATGGAAAGAGATAATGGCCGAAATGCCCACCTTGGAAGTGGAGGATATTGATTATGATAAGAATCCAGACTTGAGATTAAAATATAACGTCAAAAAGTCATCCACGGTTATTTTTTTTGATAAGAATGGTCAAGAGTTGTGGCGTTTTATTGGCTTATTGGAAAAAGACGAATTAATGAAAAAAATATTAGAATTAAAAAATTTTTAAATATGAAAAAATATTTTGTTGCTTTGGCTTTAGTCTTAGCTCTTTTTATTTTGCCAATAAAGAGTTCGGCCCAGACCAAAGTCCATCTTGATTTATTCTTTAGTCCGACCTGCCCTCATTGTCAGGCCGAGGAAGCTTATTTATCTGATTTGCAAACAAAATATCCGCAATTGGAGGTCAGTAAATATGACGTCAATGAATCAGTTAACCAGGATTTAATTGTTACTTTTTACAATAAGTATAATGTTACTTCAGATCAATGGGGATTAGTTCCAGCTAATTTTGTTAATGATAAATTTTTTATTGGCTTTGATTCTCAGATTCAGGATTATCTGACTGCTCAGTTGACCGGCTCGCCTAATGTTACAACTACGACGGCCAGCAGTACTTCCCCGACTTCAATGACGGTAAATAAACCATTAAATATCAATGTGCCATTTCTCGGTCGAATTAATATTGCTGGTATAAATAGTTTGTTTTTGGCGATAATTCTAGGGTTTTTGGATGGCTTAAATCCCTGTGCTTTAACGGCCCTAGGTTTCTTATTGGCCCTCGCAGCGGCAACCGGAGATCGCAAGAAAATCTTCTGGATCGGTGGAACTTTTGTGGTAACTTCTGGTTTGGTGTTGTTTGTCTTTATTAATGCTTGGCTTAAGGCTTTTGATTTCTTGAGTCAGGTAAAGTTTTTAACGGTTATTGTCGGAGTTTTGTGTCTGATTTTTGCTGTTATAATTTTGAATGAGTATTTAAAAAATATTTTTTGTAAGCTGTGTGATGAGAATGGCGATAAAAAAATGATTGTTCGCTGGCAGAGAAAGCTTTTTGGATTTTTGACGGAATTGTCCCAAATGGATAAGTCTTTGCCAATAATTCTACTTGGAGTGGCAGCGGTATCAGTAGCGCTTAATCTAATACAATTGTTTTGCTCTATTGGTTTGCCGTTAGCTTTTGCTAAGGTATTAGACTCACAACATTTGACGTATTGGTTGAAATTGCCATATTTGTTGGTTTACGTCGTGTTTTATGTGCTAAATCAAGCCATTCTCTTTCTTATTGCTTTATTTACCCTAAAAGCCACTCACATTGAAGGTAAATACTTTAAATATCTAAAATTAGCTAGTGGCATAGTTTTGCTGGCCTTGGGAATAATTATGATTATTAGAGGCTTTTAGTTTTTATTAAAGTTTGCTATAATAAAGCAGTCATTTAAATATTAAAATAATAATTTAAAAAATTTATGAATCCTTTTAAGAGAAAAGAAGAGGGTGAGGAAGCCAACCCTATGGCCATGGGCATGGTAATCGGCTTAGTCGTTGCTGTGATTATCTTGGCAGTGGCTTTGATTTTTATTTTTAAGGGCAAGTCTGGTGCTACTGGCGTTGCTGCCAATAGTGGTAAAACTGCTACAACTCAGAAAGCTGAGCCACAGGTTGACATCCGCTTTACTTTAATTACTTCAAAGACTTGTACAGATTGTTTTGACTTGAATTTATTAGTTGATAGCTTGAAGAATTCTCCAAACTCTCCAGTCAAGGTTACTGGCGTTGATACTCTCGATTCTTCTGATGCCAAAGCTCAGGCTTTAATTACAAAGTATAAAATCACTAAGGTTCCAGCTCTAATTGCTGCCGGATCAATTGATAAGAATTCTACTTTGAAGGATTTCTTTACTAAGTTAGGAACGATTGAAAATAATGTTTTCGTTTTGCGCCAAGTTATTCCTCCATATGTTGACGTCGCTAGCGGACAAGTTAAGGGTGTGTTGTCATTGACTTACTTATCAGACACTGCTTGCAAGGAATGCTACGATGTTAAGCTTCATGAAAATGCTTTGCAGGCCTTGGGTATGTATATAAAAGACCAGAAGACGGTTGATGTTTCATCTGATGAAGGCAAAACTTTGCTTAAGAATTATAAAATCACTTTAGTTCCAACTATTTTGATTAAGGGTGATACTTCTGAATATCCAAATTTTGATCAGGTTTGGGCTACTGTTGGCAAGGTTGACGCTACTGACGGCACCAAGATCCTTACTGATGTTAGCGTAATGGGTAACTACTTTGATTTAGCTAAAAATAAATTAGTTAAACCAGCTCCAGCTACCACTACTGCAGCTACTACTCAGACTGCTCCAGCTACGGCTCAATAAGATTTTTAGATAGTTTTATAGCTCAACCGCCTCGATTTTTTTGGGGCGGTTTTTGCTTGATTTTAGAGCTAATTTTTGGTATGATTAAGTCAAATTAAATAATCAGACGCTTATTTTGGCGTTAAATGATGATATCATGGCAAAATTTTATATTACGACTCCAATTTATTATGTTAATGATAAGCCCCATATCGGCCATGCCTATACTACAATCGCGGCTGATGTTTTGGCGCGTTATCATCGCTTGATTGGCGATGAAGTTTTATTTTTGACTGGTACCGATGAACATGGCAGTAAGATTGCCGAGTCGGCCAAAAAAGCCGAGATGACACCGCAAGAATTTTGTGATCAGACTTCGGCTAAGTTTTCCTTGGCCTGGGACGAACTAGATATTTCTAATGATGATTTTATTCGTACTACTGAACAAAGGCATATTACAGGCGTCAAAAATATTTTAAATAAATTAAAAGAATCTGGCGCAATTTATGAAGGTGAATACAAGGGATTATATTGCGTCGGCTGCGAAAGATTTTTAACGGAAAAAGAATTAATTGACGGCAAATGCCCGATCCACAAAACTGAACCGCAACAGATATCAGAAAAAAATTATTTTTTCAATCTGAAAAAGTTTTTGCCAAGATTGGAAAAAATGATCGATCAAAATGAAATTAAGATTTTGCCAGATAATCGCCGTAAGGAGGTTTTGGGATTATTCAAGCAGGGGATGGATGATTTTTCAGTTTCTCGCGAGAGTGTCAAATGGGGAATTCCTTTGCCATTTGATGAAAATCAAGTGGCTTATGTTTGGGTAGATGCTTTGTCTAATTATTTGACCGCGCTTGATTATAGTGAAGGCTCTGAAAAATTAAAGAAATTTTGGCCGGCCGATTTACACTTGATGGCCAAGGATATTTTGAAATTTCATGCGCTGTATTGGCCAGCTATGCTTATGGCTCTTGGTGAAGAATTGCCAAAGACTATTTTTGCTCATGGTTTCTTTATGATTGATGGTGAAAAAATGAGCAAGAGTTTGGGTAATTTTATTGATCCACATGATCTTGTGGCTGAGTTTGGATCTGATGCTGTCCGTTATTTATTATTATCCCAATTCCCATTTGGTGTAGATGGTGATGTTAAGCTTGGTAATTTTGCCATTCAATACAATTCTGATTTGGCAAATGGTATCGGCAATTTGACTAGTCGAGTTTTGGCCATGGTGGAAAAATATTTTAATGGCGTAGTGCCGGCAGAAGATGGAGGACTTTCTGGGGAGGTTGGCGATATTTGGTCTGACTACCAAAAGGCTATGGCAGAATTCAGAGTTGATTTGGCGATTGAGGCTATAAGAAAACTGATTTCCATTGCTGATGGTTATGTTGATGTTAATAAGCCATGGGAGCTCGCTAAGTCTGATCAAGAAAAATTGGCTAAGGTTATTTATAATTTATTGGAAGTTTTGCGTCATCTGGCCTTGATGTTATATCCGGTTATGCCGGAGTGTTCTCAAAAGATTTTGTCAGCTCTGGGTAAATCAGACTTCACGAGTCTTACTATTGAAGAGTTAAAGAAGTGGGGAGGATTGGTTGCTGGATCATCAGTAGCGAAGTCAGAACAGTTGTTTCCACGTTTAGTTAAAGCGGAATAATTTTTTAAAAATATTTATGCTTTTTAATTTGGCAGACGTCATTCTAATCGTGATAGTTTTTTCTTTCGCGGTTGCTGGTTTTATGCTCGGTCTTATTGAGGCAATCGGCGCCTTGATCGGTTTAGCGCTTGGCGCTTGGCTAGCTGGCCAATATTATGGTCAAGTAGCTGGTTGGATGGCCTCGACCCTTCATTTTTCTGGAATGTGGTCAAATATTGTGGCCTTTCTTTTGATTTTTGGCCTGGTTAATCGTTTGATTGCTTTGGTTTTTTGGTTGATTAATAAAATTTTCAAAATTGCTTCTCTTATCCCGTTTGTTGGTACTATTAATCGTTTTGCCGGTTTGATTTTGGGTTTTGTGGAAGGAATTTTGGTTTGCGGTTTGGCGCTTTATGTGATGGCCAAATTTGGAGGCCAGATCCCTTGGTTGATTTCGGCAATTGATGGTTCGAAAATAGCTCATGCTCTCGTTGGCCTTACGAGTTTTTTGACAGCGCTTTTGCCAGAGGCTTTAAATAAAATCCAATCTATATTTTAACTATGCTGATAGATAGCCATTGTCATGTTGATTTTAACGCGTTCAAAGATGATGCTGATGAAGTAATTAAAAGATCTTTAGCTGAAGATATTTGGCTGATTAATGTTGGCTCGCAATTCAGTACTTCGGAACGGGCAGTAAAGATGACAGAGGCATACCCTCAGGGATTATATGCTGTCGTGGGACTTCATCCAATTCATTTATTTAAAGATATTACCGAGACGACAACGCTTAATGGTCAAGAATATAGTTTTAAAACTAGAAAAGAAGTTTTTGATAAAGAGGCTTATCGTCAACTGGCGATGTCTTCAAAAAAAGTAGTTGGTCTTGGTGAGACTGGTCTTGATTATAGTTATCTTGAAGATAAATCAGAAGAAAAAGAAGCGGCAAAAAATTTGCAAAAAGAAGTTTTTTCTGGCTTTATTGATCTAGCCGAAGAACTGGATCTACCGCTAGTAATTCATTGTCGAGGTAGTAAAGCTGATTCAGCTCGAGCTTATGATGATTTGTTAAATATTTTAACCTCGGTTAAAAATCAAGGAAGAAAAATTAGAGGCGTTGTTCATTGCTTTGGCGGGACACTAGAACAGGCCAAGCAATTTATTGAACTTGGATATTTGATCGGCTTTACAGGTATTGTGACTTTTAAAAAGGGGAGTGAGGAAATGAGAAATATTGCCATGGTTTTGCCTCTTGATAAAATTTTAGTAGAAACTGACGCGCCGTTTTTGTCGCCAGAACCTTATCGTGGTAAGCGCAATGAGCCAGCCTATGTTCGCTATGTAGCAGAAGAAGTTGCTAAATTAAGAAATGTTAGCTTTGAAGAAGTGGCCGAGCAAACAACCAAAAATGCTCGTGAACTTTTTGGAATTTAAGTTTATGAATAAAATTATAAAATTTTTCAAAGATTATCCGGTCAGTATAGTCGCCATTATTGCGGTTGTTTTTTTCTTCATTTATGCTTGGCCTTATTTTTCTCTGAATAATCTTGCTTCAAATGCTGGCATGACAATTTTTAATACGCCAGATGAAACTGGTAATTATTTTTTTGCTAAGTTGTTTGCTGAGACTGGTCATTTGAATTATTTTGAACCACTTAATTTATCAAGTAGTTGGCAACTAATTCATCCACGCGGTACGACAGTTGTAGCTGGCAATATTTTGCCTGGAGGATTTCTAGGTTTTGTTATCTTGGCCGGTCTATTTGGAAAAATATTTTCCACGGGAGCGATTATTTTATTGGTCCCGGCTGTTTCGGCTCTGGCTATCTTAGCTTTTTATTTATTGCTCGCTAAAATATTTAGCAAAAGAGTCTCATTTTTTTCTGCATTGGGCTTGGCAGTAATGCCTGCCTTTTGGTATTATAGTTCACGTTCTCTTTTTAACAATATCTTCTTTATTGATTTGTTAATTATTGCTTTGGCTTTCCTAGTTTATTTTGTTGAGCAAAAAAAGATTTGGCAAATATTGGTATTTACTGGTTTTTGGTCCTTGACGCTTTTTGTTAGGCCGACGGAAGGTTTATGGTTGTTATTTTTAGTAGTATTAATGTTTTATTTTTATCGACGCAAACTCTCTTGGAAAAATTTGGCTTGGGTGATCGGGGGAATTGTTGTTTCTGCTGGAGCAACTCTGCTGTTGCAAAAAAATCTTTATGGCGGTTATTTTGCAACTGGCTATGTGCCAGAGGTCGCTAAACAGGGAGATGCTAGCCAAATGATAATTAATTTGCTGAAGCAATTATTTTTGCCATTTGGATTTGATCTGCGATTTTTGGCTTATAATTTTTATCATTATTTTGCCAAAATGTTTTGGTGGCAGTTCGTATTGTCAGCGCTAGGAGCCTTAGTTATTTTTTGGCAATGGCGAATAAAAAAAGTATCTTCCGTTGTTAGCGCTTATGGTCTAGTGGCCATAATTATTTCTCTGGTTGTTTTTATTTATTACGGCTCTTGGTTTTTCTTTAATAATTTAACCGGCTTGGCTTCAATTGGTTCTTCTCAAACGCGCTATCTTTTACCGATGTATATTTTGACCATTCCTTTGATGGTTTATGGACTTGATTTCTTTTTGCAAAAAATTAAAATCAAATCAGTAAAAGTTTTAAGTGTTTCTATTTTAGCAGTAATAATTTTGGTTTTAAATTTTCAAACTGCCGTGGTTAAAGGCCCCGAGAGCTTACTGGCGATTCGATCAACCATGATTCATTATTATCAAATTAATTCTGAAGTAAAAAAAATAACCGAAAGTGATTCAGTAATCGTTTCAAGTTATAGCGATAAGATGTTTTTTCCAAGCAGGCGAGTCGGATTTTATTGGCAAGATGAGAGATTTTTGACCGATTGGTCGAGATTGGCCAGTAAGACAGAGATATATTTTTATGATATCAATAGTGGCAAGGAAATTGATTACATTAAGGCTAACTCTAATTTGAAGGCGGAGTTAGTAAAATTATTTGATAGTAAAGAATCTTTATATAGATTAAGTAATTAATCTTCCAAATAAAAAAACACCGATCGATGCCGGTGTTTTTTTATTTTCTATTTTACTGTAGCTGTAGTTTAAAAATAATATCAGCGCTACTTGTGGTAGTAGATGAATCATTAAAATAAAGTTCGTTGCCATTGGATCCGACAGTTAAGTTTTTTAAATTGTTAACCGTTGCCAGGTCAATAATATTTCTAAGTTCTCGGTTATCTAGCTCAATAATTTTTATCTTATTGTCGTTGGCAAAAACTATATGACGACCGAGAGGATGCCAGACAGCGGCGTCAATCTTTTGACCAAAACGAGTGATTAATTCTGGTTCGCCTTTGGCTGGGTTAAAGATCCAAATTTCCCAGTCGTTGTAGAAGAGTAGAGAATTATTTTGCGGTCCAAAAAAGTCCAATGGCTTTTTAATTAGCCAATCTAAATTTTTGGCAGTAGCGTTAATTGTTGGGACTTTATTTTCTGGGTCGACTAGCGCTAGCTGCTGGCTAGTCTTATCCCATAATACTAATTTATTGATATTGTTGGTTATAAAATGACAACCGTCGCAATGAAGATCTGAAATTTTATTTAGAGATTTATCATTAATATTAAAATTATAAACGGCTTGATTCTCAAAAAGATAAAGGTTGTTATTAGCAGTTAAAAAGCTGTCCGGACTTTCGTTTTTGGCAATCAGGGTTTTGGTTTTCTGAAGGAGATTGACTTGCCAAATGCCTTGAACATTTTCACTAGTAATAATATCGCTATCGCCATTATCCCAGTTCAAGCTGGTTGGGTTAGCTGGCAATAGAGAGGTCAGGTTAGTCAGAGAAATATTAAAAATATCCTTACTGGCTAAATAGTAGGTTGTTTGCTTGCCATTATCAGCGGAGATAATTAATTTATTTTCATTTTGAGACCAGCCAATTAATTTTATATTGCTATAATTTTTAATCGACGGTAATTTGTCAATTTTGCCACTAGCAGTGTCTAATATTTGCAAGTTATTATTCTCATCAATTTGAGCGATATTCTTGTTACCAGGGGAGGCGAGCCATGAAGTTAAATTTTGTGAAGTGACTAATTGGGGTTGAACGTCTTTCCAAAGAATTATTTTTTCGGCAAAAGTGGTTAAATTATCATAAACTGGTAATTTTTTTTGCCAGTCGTGGTAATCGGCTTTGCTTAATTTTAATTCGTAGTCGGCTGGTAATAAATATTGAATGCGAGCTGGAGTCTGTTGGCCCATAACTTTTTGACCGTCAAGATAAATGTCAGCTTTTTTGGGGACAGAGCTAACGATCAGCATGCCAGTTTTTTGGATTTTAGCTTTTTGAAAATTATAACGATAACCCTCTGAATATAAAACTAAGACTGGAGAGAGAATGAGAAAAATTAAAATAAAGATAATTAAAACAAATCGGCGATAAAATAATTTCATTGGTAAAATTAGTCTTGTTTAGTTATGTCGGCGCCGAGAGCTTGAAGGCGGGCAACGATGTTTTCATATCCGCGTTCAATTTGGTAGATGTTTTCGACGATTGTTTTGCCTTCGGCGACAAGTCCGGCAAGAATTAGGGCCATACCGGCACGAAGATCAGGGCTTTCAAGTTTGCGACCATAAAGCTTGGTTGGTCCGTGAACAATAACTCTATGCGGATCGCACATGATAATATTAGCTCCCATTTGAACTAATTTGTCAGTATAAAAAAGACGGCCTTCAAAAATAATTTCATGGATCAAGCTTTGGCCATCGGCTTGAGTCATGAGAGCGGTAAACGGTGCTTGAAGATCAGTGGAAAATCCAGGGTATTCATGAGTACGAAGTTCTACACCATGGAAATGACTTTTTTTGGTTATAACATAGTTCGAACCGATTTCTAATTTGGCCCCAGCCTTTTGAAGCATGAGTAGTTCTGTTTCTAGATTTTTAGGGTTGCAATTGCTGACTTTAATTTCGCTGCCAGTAATTAGTCCCATGATAATAAAAGATCCAGCCTCAATGCGGTCGGGGATTAGTTCATAAGTTCCGGCTGATAATTTTTCGACACCAGTAATTGTGATAATCGGTGAACCGGCGCCAGAAATTTTGGCACCACAGGAATTTAGATACCCGGCTAGGGCCGAGATCTCTGGTTCCATGGCCGCATTAACTAGAGTAGTTATTCCTTCGGCAAGACAAGCGGTCATCATGATGCTTTCGGTGACAGTAACGGCAACCCAGGGCAAAATAATTTTAGCGCCTTGAAGTTTATGACATTTCAGGGTAAAAAAATCTTCATGTTCGTGAATGGTTGCGCCCATAGCTTCAAAAGCTGAGAGAAACATGTCGATTGGACGTTTGCCAATTACACAACCACCTGGATGAGGCATGGTAACTTCACCAAAGCGAGCTAGAAGTGGTCCAGCTAACATGATCGATGATCTAAGTTTGTGAACAAGTTCAGCTTTTGGGTTTGATCTTTTGATATTCTTGGTTTCGACAGTCATGGTTGAGCCGTTGCGAACAATGACCGCTCCTAAATCTTCAAGGATTTCACTCATACGACGAATGTCTTCGATGTCAGGGATATTTTTAATAGCACATGTTTCATTAGACAACAAACAGGCCGGCAAGATTTTTAGGGCTGCATTTTTGGCGCCAGAAACTTTGATTTCTCCGTGGAGTTTTTTGCCGCCATTTATAACGTATTGAGGCATAATGGAATAATTGATTATTTATGACTGAATGGATTCTTAAAAATTAATTTTTCTTAATTATTTCTTTATAAGTTTATGGCAAGATAAAGATGATATAAAAGTAATTTCAATCGAATCTTAGCCGTATTTTAGCATAAATCGGTTATTTTTTAAAGCCCTGGCCGAGTTGTTCTTTTTCCCTTAATTTTGATATAATTATGGCAAGTAATTAATTATTTTATAACTATGCATCCAATCTGGTCCAAAAAAATCGCCCTCTGGCTGGCAATCGTTTTAATCATTATTTCTTTCGGTGGCGGAGCTTTAATGGGTTCAGCGGGGTATTTTGATAGTTTGTTTGTCAAGACTGGACGGGTTGTCACTAGTAATGGGGGGACGTGTCAATCAGCTGTGACGATTTTTGGCAAGGTAGTAAATAGAAATGCCACAGATCAATATCTGTCAAAGGATGTTGATTTTGGACTTTTTTGGCAGGCCTGGGATTTGATAAAAAATAAATCATATCACAAGGATATTGGCGATACTCAAATGTTTTATGGTGCTATGACGGGACTAGTGGCTTCGCTTAATGATCCATATTCCGTTTTCTTTACACCTCAAGCGAATCAAGAATTCCAATCAGAACTCAGTGGTACTTTTGAAGGAATCGGTGCGGAAGTTGGTATTAAAAATAATGTTTTGACGGTCATTGCTCCACTGCCAGATACACCATCGTTTAAGGCTGGTATCAAAGCAGGAGATGTGATTGTGGCAATTAATGGCACAACTACTGAAAATATGAGCGTTGATCAAGCCATTTCCTTAATTCGCGGACCGAGAGGCACTCAGGTTACTTTAAGTATCTTCAGAACTGGTTTTGCTAAAGCTCAAGATTTCAAAATCACTCGCCAGACCATCGATGTTAAAAGTTTGACTTATCAAATTAGACCAGATAATATTGCTTACATTCAAATTAGACAATTCAATGCGGATACTTATCCTTTATTGCAACAGGCGATTGTAAAAATTAACTCCAATAAAAACGTTAAAGGTTTAATTGTTGATTTGAGAAACAATCCGGGCGGTTATTTGGATGCGGCCGTTAATGTGGCTAGTGAGTGGGTGGGCAATAAGCTGGTAGTGACTGAAAAAGATCGTGATGGCAATAAGACTGACCATAGCGTCGATAATCAACCTCTTTTGGCTGGTTATAAAACGGTAATTCTGGCCAATCAGGGTAGTGCTTCAGCTTCAGAAATTTTAGCAGGCGCTCTTAAGGATTGGGGACTTGCTACAATAGTTGGCATGAAGACTTTTGGTAAGGGATCGGTTCAGGATTTAAATCCTTTGCCAGATGGCTCATCGATCAAATTAACTATTGCCAAGTGGTTTACGCCAAAAGATATTTCTATTGATCAGCAGGGTATTCAACCAGATGTTCAGGTTGACTTAACAGAGACCGATTATAATGCTAATAAAGATCCTCAGCTGGATAAAGCGGTTGAGATCGTTAATCAGAAATAATAAAGCAAGAAGATGAAAGTGATTTTGCTTAAAAATGTATCAGGAGTCGGTTTAGCTGACGAGACCAAAGAGGTGGCCGACGGCTACGCTAGAAACTTTTTATTTCCTGGAAAATTAGCAGTTATGGCTAATCAGGAAAATTTAGACAAGATTAAAAAGGAAAGAGAAAAGAAAGAGCAGTTAGCCAAAAAGGATTTGCTCGCAACAGAAAAATTGGCTCGGCAACTTGATGGCTTAACACTGGAGTTGGAGGGTAAGGCTAATGATGAGGGGCGACTTTATGCCGCCATTACCATAGGAAAGATCCAATCAAAAATAAAATCAATGGGTATAAGTCTTGAAGGGGCGGAAATAAAATTGATAGAACCGATAAAAGAAATAGGTGAGTATCAAGCGATAGTAGCTTTGGCTCATGGTCTTGAGGCGGAAATAAATATTATCGTAGAATAAATAAAATATTGAAATAAAAAAGACTCTCATTACTGAGAGTCTTTTTTGAAATGTCGATTTTATTCAACGCTGACGATTTGAGCGTATTCCAATTTACCAGTGAATTTTCTGACCTTTTTCTTGGTAAATTTGACGGCGCCTTTAGCTAGAGCGAAGAGGGAATCGTCTTTGGCAACTTTAACGTTTTTGCCAGCACGATATCTAGTGCCTCTTTGTCTAACGATGATTGAACCGGATTTAGCGACCTGTTTGCCGTAAAGCTTGATGCCTAGGCGTTGCGCGTTAGAATCACGGCCCAATCGGGTACTTCCACCCGCTTTTTTATGGGACATAAAGTTTAATTATGATGTTTTTATAGTAGCGAGATGTCTGCAACTATCTCGATGAGTATTTTAACTGATTATCAGGAAAAAGTCAAGGTTTTGATCGGCGTATATTTTACGGTGTTTTTTTGGTATAATTAATGAAAATAATATAATAAAAATTATGAAAAAGATAGTTTTTGGCTTTTTAACAGCCTCTTTTCTTTTGATTCTAAACGGTTGCGGGCAAATTCAGTCAAATAAGCCAGATTTGACCCAAGTTCCTACGAGTACTGCCTCAGTCACATCTTCATTAGAAACTAATAAAGATGTGGTTAAATTAAGAGATGTCCCTATAGTTCAATCTACTACAGTTAAAACGGTTAAACATTTTTATCCTAATTCTCCATCTGTCTCCAAGCCAGTAGAAAATGTTAGTAATTCAAGCCATGATTTTGTTGTAACTCAAGATCTGCAAGTTGAACTGTATTTGATTGATAAATATAAACCGGGAACTTGTTATGGCATGCCTAGCCCAGTGCCTCAAGAATCAATAGATGGCATGATTGTTAGAAACCCAGACTTGACCCAATTTCTAAAAAACAGATATAATCTTACTTCCGGACTAGAGATCTATAATAAAATGAAACAGATCGGAGCAATTAATTTAAGTTTGATTTCCGGAGGCAATTATAACTTTGAATTCCATGATGGCCAGTGTTGTACTCAGACCGAGTATCAGGGTCAGGTTAATGTTGTTGGCCAGACGATATCCGACAAATTAGAAGTTCAAGAATCAAAAACTAATCCTTGTTAGAATGAAAAAAACATCTTTACTTTTAATTCCAGCAGCTTTAATTTTGCTCGCTGGTTGTCAAGCTCAAAATCAAAGTCAGGTGACTGTGACTGTTAATGATGATCCGTCGGACGCGGTAGTTAGTTCAACAATTGTTTCAGCGCCTACTACTTCCACGGTCAAGACAACTTCTTCGGCAACCAGTTCAAGTCCTCAAAAAATTACGGCGGTTATTCCCGCTAGTTTGGAATTGCCAGTAGCCTTTGCTTCGCAGGCGCCTTTTGGCAATTGGGACAAAATTCATGAAGAGACTTGTGAAGAAGCCTCGATGATTAACGTTGCCAAATATTATGCCAAGCAACCGCTCAATGATACGATTATGGAACAAGAACTGCAGAAGTTACTTCAATGGGAGACGGATCGTGGCTATAAAGTTGATTTGACTGCCGATGAAACTGCAACTATTTTACAGCAATATTTTGGCTTGAAGGCGACTGTTTCTAGTGATGTGACCGTCAACAAGGTTAAATATGAATTAAGTAAAAATAATTTGATTATTTTGCCAACGGCCGGCCAAGAATTGGGCAATCCTAATTTTACTGGTTCGGGACCGATTTATCATATGTTAGTGGTTAAGGGTTATAATAGTAAGAATTTTATTACTAATGATGTTGGTACGAAAAACGGTAATAGTTATGTCTATGCTTATAATACCTTGTTGAACGCGGTTCATGACTGGCAACCTAGCTTGGTAGACAAAATGACCCCAATGTTAATGGATGGTGGTCAGAAGGTGATGATTATTGTTAGTAAATAAGTCATTTTAGATAATATTTTGATTTATCCACAGGCAGTCTTGACGGGCTGTTTTTTTGGTGGTATATTGTTAATAACCTAGTAATTTAGTAGGTATTAAAATATATGCTTTTTACGACAAAAACAGAGTATGGCCTGAAGGCCATGACAGCTCTAGCTCAGAGCAAAGACAAGAAACCATTATCTCTAGCTTCTATTGCCAAGGATTATCATATTTCTCAGCCATATCTGGAGAGACTTTTTGCTAAGCTTAAGGCTGATGGACTAGTGGAGAGTAGTAAGGGATCTAATGGCGGTTATGTTTTAACTAGGCCAGCCAACAAGATCAATATCTTTGAAGTTATCGAGGCTCTTGAAGGGCCGCTGGCAGTTTTTTATTGCATGGCCTCTGATGGCAAACCGGCTTGCACGACCAGTAATTGCTTGACCAAAAAAGTTTGGCATGAGTTGCAGAAGAATATTATGGTGACTTTGCGCAGATTTAAACTTAGCGATTTAATTTAAAAAATAAAAATTAAGATATGTATAATGAAAAAGTGTTGGATCATTTCAAGCATCCGCGTAATCAAGGTCAGATAAAAAATGCCGATGCTGTAGGTCAGGTAGGCAATCCAGTTTGTGGCGATATTATGAAAGTGTATTTAAAGATTTCCAAAAATAAAGAAGGCGAAGAGGTTATTAAAAATATAAAATTTGAAACTTTGGGTTGTGGCGCGGCTATTGCTACTTCATCGATGTTGACGGAGATGGCTAAGGGTAAAACAGTTAAGGAAGCTTTGAAAATTAAAAAATTGGATATCGCTGAGGAATTGGGTGGTCTACCAGAGGCTAAATTGCATTGTTCTATCTTGGCTCATGATGCTCTTGCTGAGGCGGTCAAAAATTATCATCAAAAATAATTTTATTAATTAAACAAAATCGTATGGAAGGCGGTAAAAGGCAAGATCCACGACAAGCCTGTGAGGTTTATTCCCGAGTAGTCGGTTATATTCGTCCAGTGGAACAATGGAATCCAGGCAAGCAAGAAGAATTTTGCGAGCGCAAAACCTTTAAAGTTCTTTCCGGTACTAAAGCTGAATAAAATATAAAATATGCCAATAATAAAAAAAACAACTCCGGCCAAAAGCCAAGGAGCAACTGATAAAGTTAAAAAAGAATTAGAAAAAATCAGACCTCATCTGCAAATGGATGGCGGTGATGTTAAGCTTGTTAGCTTTGATGAAAAAACTGGCTTAGCTAAAGTCAAATTGCAAGGCGCTTGTGCTCATTGCCCAATGTCTCAAATAACTTTGCAAAGCATGATCGCTGAGCAGTTGAAGAAAAATGTTAAAGGCTTTAAAGATATTGAAGCTATATAAATAAAATATAATATGAGTAAAAAAATAATTTATTTAGACAACGCTGCTACCACGCCACTGGATCCAAAGGTGCTTACGGCTATGATGCCGTATTTGCAGGGTGAGTTTGGTAATGCCTCGTCCCTTCATACTTTAGGCTTGAATAATCGCGTGGCCGTAGATAGGGCGCAGGCCACTGTAGCTAGTTTCCTGGGCGCACAGAAGTCAGAAGTCTATTTCACCTCAGGTGCTACTGAAAGCGATAATATGGCCATTTTTGGGCCACTGAGGGCTTTGCAGGCCAAGTTTCCCGGCCGGAGGTGGCAAATAATCGTTAGTTCTATTGAACATGACGCTATTTTGGAGCCAGCTAAACAATTAGCCAAGGAAGATGTGGAAGTGGTGTTTTTACCAGTGGGGAGTGATGGTATTGTTAAGGTTGAAGAATTGAAGAAGCTAATAAAAGAAAATACCATTTTAGTTTCCATAATGTATATTAATAATGAGATTGGTGCTATTCAGCCGATTCAGGAAATTGGAGCTTTAATTAAGGAATTAAATAAAACTAGAAGTCAAAAAATTTATTTTCATACTGATGCCACTCAGGCCTTAGCTTATGTTGATTGCAATGTAGATAAATTGGGGATTGATATGCTTTCGTTATCTGGCCATAAGATTTATGGACCAAAAGGCGTTGGTGCTTTGTATTTACGCAAGGGCACGCAATTTCAACCGTTAATTTGGGGTGGTCATCAGCAGTCTGGCGTTCGATCGGGAACTTATAATGTTCCAGGTATTGTTGGCCTAGGTAAGGCGATTGAAATACTGAAAGATTCTAAAAAGATTGCCCAAGAAAATAAAAAGATTAAAGATTTACGTGATTATTTAATTAAAGAAATAAAAAAAATTCCCAAAGTTAAGCTTAATGGCGATGCTAAAAAACGTTCACCGAATAATGCCAGCTTTATTTTTGAGGGCGTAGAGGGGGAGAGTGTCTTGCTGATGTTGTCTGATAAAAATATTGCCGTTTCGACTGGTTCAGCTTGCTCTTCTGGTTCGCTTGAACCATCTCATGTGCTTAGCGCGATGGGTGTCAGTCCGGAGAAAGCTCATGGTAGTTTGCGTTTCAGTCTTGGTAGGTTTAATACTAAAGCAGATGTTACGGCTTTAGTTAAGGCTTTGCCGACAATTATAAAAAGACTGAGAAAGATGTCACCAATAAAATAAATTTAGGATACTAAAAAACTGCTAATTACTTAGCAGTTTTTATTTTTTGTCTGGAGCTTCTGAGAAGAAGGGATTTTTTATTTGAACTTGATCGTCGGTTGAGGTCGAGCTTACTTTGTCTTCTATTTTTTGAACAACCTGATCAATTTTTGTTTTGTTAATTGTTTCGATGGTAACCTTTTGTTTTAGAATAGCAATCTCTTCGGCGGAAATAATAGTTTTATAAACATTTTGGTATAAAAACAACATTAGGCAAACTAAAGAAGCGATGGTAATCAAGAAGACTATCGGCTTAAGATAATTAGTTATGAAAATTAAGAAAAAATTGTCTTTGTCTTTATTAACCATGGTTATTGCAAATAAATTTGGCCTACTAAAGTAAGGTTTGAGCCGTTGATTATACTGATAGTATTGAAATCGTAATAGTAGGGTAATGATTCTAGATCTTTGATAAAATTAATTAGGTTATCGTAGCTGCCCTCGGCGGTAATCTGAAGGGGAATGCTTTTTAGGCCTTGTCCCTTGGGGTAGTTGAAATCAGATTTGATATCAACCGTTACTTTGTTTTGAGTGGCAAGATTTTCTATACTAGAAATAAATTCTAGTTCTTTGCCTGGTTTGATAAATACCTGATCAAGCTTATTGACCGATACTTGAACATCAATTAAATCTTTTTTAACTTTATTGACGCTCATTTGATTGGCTAGCTTTGATTCTAAGCTGGATTTTTCGTAGTCAATTTTTTGGTTGGTGTCGACGATATTTAGAATTGAAGGATAAATAATAAATGACAAAACTGCCAAAGCGATTAATAAGCTTAGGCCTGACCAGATCAGATTTTTAAGAGATAGGGTCTGGTTCATTTAATTTTACTTAGATTGATCGTCGCTTTGATATGAAAAACATTTTTTTCTTTTGGTAAAAGATCGGTTATTGGCAGGTCTATGTCTGTAAACAAACCGCTTTTATCTAGATTATCCTTGAAGGCAAGCAAATCTTCTCGTGTAGCTGACTGGCCGGAGATTTCCAATAAGCTGTTTTGATAATTGATGGCTAAGCTTTGATAACTGGTATTATTATTTCTTAAATTGGAGACAGTAGTGATAAACTTGGACCAGGTTTTAAAATTTTGTTGGATTTTATCGGTGCTGTTGATTTTTTGATTGATTGCCGTTATTTGACTGTTTATTTGTTGGCTAACTTCTATTTGAGAAGAATTTTTGGCAGTGATGCCGTCTAATCTTTCTTGTAAAAAACGATTGGCAAAAACTAGAATGATGGCGGCGAAAGCAGAAAAAATTAAAATTAAAAATAAGACTTCTTGAATAGTAGAAAAAAGTTCAAGATTTTTTATAGATTTTTTTTCTTGAGGGGAGAGTAGGTTGATGGCAATCATATTAGGAATTATAATTTTCGTAATCTAGGCCGCGTAAGGCTAGGCCTAGGGCGGTGGTAAATGATTGGGACTTGGCCGGAGAAAAATAATTAGCGTCTGGGTTGGAGATTTTTATCCATGGGTCGCTGATTTCAACTTTTAAATTTAATTTTTGGGATAATAATGGGGCAAGATTAAGTATATTGGCGCCACCGCCGCAAAGAATTATTTTTTCAATATCTGATTTGGCAGAAAAATTACTTTCGTAAAATATAATGGCTCTTTTGATCTGCTCAATTAATTTATCAATATGAGTGGTAATAATTTCAAATATGGCGCCATGAGCCTGATCTTGATCTAGGCCATAAATATTTTTGGCCTTTTCAGCCTCTTCTATGTCGAGAGTCATTTTTTGGCTAATTTCTTCGGTTATTTGGTTGCCAGAGATGTCCAGGCTGACAGTAAATTTGACGACTCCATTTTCATAAAGAAATAATCCTGTACGATTGGCGCCAAGATCAATAATTATTTGTTGTTTGTTGGCGACTGGGGAGTTGATCAGGCAACGGGAAATGGCCGTAGCCTCTATTTCCATGGCAACTGGTAAAAGTCCAGATCTCTTAAGAGCTTCAGTATAAGAATCCACAGTGATTTTGGGGGCAGTGCCAACTAAAACACTTTTTGAATCGCCTTTGTCGTCTAATATTTGAAAATCAAAATATGAATCATCAAGATTGATTGGGATGTGAAGAGGTAAGTTTTCTTTGATGCCACTTTCAATATCTTGATCGCCATCAGGAAGACTAATAACCTTAAGAAAAGTTTTTTCTTCTGGCAGGACGGCGATAACTTTTTCACTGAGAGATCGGCTACCGAGACTGCTACTGGTAATTTTTTTTAGGGCAACGATAAAGCTTTTTTGGTTGATGATCTCACCATTTTTAATACAGTCTGGAGAAAGAGCTAATTCGTTGTAAGAGTGAACAGTAATTTTTTGACCATGGCGGGCAAGTTGAATCAATCTCAGATCACGGTCTGAAATATCAAGGCCAAATGCAATTTTTGTATCGAATAATTTCATGCTCTAATTATAACAAAAAAATGGTTTTATTAGTATTCTTCTTCCCAGTGATCGACATTTATGACCGGGGAAAAAGTATGGCTGCCGATGACATTGTTGATGGTGGAGGTTTCTGTGGTTATATTTAATCCTTGCCAAATGGAAGTCATGGTTAGTTTTCGAGAGACTAGGCCGCCATGAAGAGTAAAACTCTTAGGAAGACTTAAAACATTTATCTGGTCGTTGGCATAGACTAGGCCATGAGCATCAAAATCGCTCAGGCATAAATCAAAATTAATGCGACCTTTGGCCAATAGGCCAGATGGCGAACTGCTAGACGGTTGGTTGATAGTTACTTTTGACCTTGTGCCGAATATACACAAATCAATTTTCCCTAGATCAACTTTGCCATCAGCAACTAGCAGTCCGTTTATAGTCAGATTTTCATAATATTTTGTAGTGATATCGCCAGTAACATAAGTTATCGGGTCGGTTAAGGTCAAATTATGATTATTTTCCAGTAAGCTAGCGAATTGAGCGGAGGTGTAGACATGATTGGCTTTGGCTTTGTAGGAATTGGGATCACTGGCGCTGTCGAATGAAATGGCAGGCATGGGTAAGTTAGTGGCATGCTCTTGTTTGACAATTGCGTTAATGGTGGAGTTATTGTTTTTTACAATATTGTTGCCGGCACGAACAGCATCATCGACATTAATGGTGCTACCCCCATTTACAATAACGTTGAGATTGGAAAAAAGACTGCCATTATGAATATTGAGATTTGCAAGACTGATATTAATATCGCCATCAGCGTATCCGGCATTATCACTTAGAACACTGTCGCCCATGGCCTTGTAAACGCTACTTTTGATAACACGCTGAGCCGTACCATTGCTAGAAGTTATTTTGCCGGTCGAAATTATTTGAGCCTTGGCTAGGCCACTATTGGTAATTTGAACGGTGTATGAGCCATTGCTGTAAAGAGCAGCATTTCTGGTATATGAAAAATTCCAAGTCGGGTTAGTTTCGAAGTTGGTTTTCCAGGAGTTGTCATTTTTTAAATGCCAAATTGCTTCGGCTACGCCACTTTCGGCGAGATAGTAGGCTTGAGTGGCCGTGGCTTGGCTGGAAGAAATTTTGAATTCCGTAGTAGTAAAGCTAACGACATAAATTCCCAGAATTAAAAGAATCGACATGGTAATTATGGCAATTAAAAGCACGAAGCCATTTTGTTTTTGTCCGCCAGCCGGCGGATTAGAAATTTCTGCCATAAATTGAAGTGAAAATAGTATCGCTTTGATTATTTTTTCTCAAATAAAGATTAATGCTTATAAGCTCATCACCCCAAAATTCAATGTCGTCCACGTATTCGCCGATAACCTTTTCTTCCAAAACTTTCATGGTAGGGGCGTTACCATCTTTGTCAGTGTTATGCCAAAAGACGTAGTCACTAGGATCGCTTGGAAAGTAATAAACAATTGACTGTCGGCTAATGTTACTGCCGTTTAAGTAGTAACGAATATAACTAATAGTGGACAAATCGTGTCCATCTTGAAACACAATTTCATGTGCTAAAGAAGCTGGATTGCTGTTGTCGATTGGGAGAGTAGTGACAAGATCCTCGCTTTGACGAAGTTCACGAGAAAGTCGATCAAGGATAACTCGACCGTTTTGAGTTATTTCGGCCTTGTTTTCAGTGTCGAGATAAGATTTTTCACTGATTTGAAAAACTGCAGCAATACTCAAAAAAATCACGGTGGAGATAGACACGGCGATAACAATTTCAATTAAAGAGAAGCCATGATTGTGATTATGTTTCATTAATTCTTATTGATTAGAATGGTAAATACCTGGCTTTTTTCACGATTTAAAACTCGATTATTCCAATAGGCTGTCACGGTAATTTTTTTTAGGCCAGTGTTGGTAGTTGTCGTATTGAGATTATTATCGACGTATTGGGCTTGGGTTTGTCTTTGATAATTATAAAAAGGATTTTGAGAATCGTTACTGAGGCGATGTTTAATCTCGATCATGGCCGTGGTAGTAATATTGTCATAGCCGGTGTAAAAAATAGATTCAATTTCAGCTTGAGCGAGATTGGCGGCAATCGTTGTTTGCTCCGCGGTATTGCTAACGGCCAGCGAGAGAGGAAAGAGTTTAGCCAAAGTTAAAATTCCAATTGAAAGAATGGTAATGGCCATTAGAGCTTCTATGATTGTAAAACCTTTTTTATTTTTCATTAATTTTGACATAGCCCGATGGTTTTATTTCAACGGAGGAAGTGGAGTTATTGGAATTAATCAAGATAATTTTACCAGTTTCAACCGCAGCGCCAGCAGCATTGAAACGAACCGTGTTGTTGGTTAGGCCAGTAATACTATTAACTGTGGTTCTATTGTTTAAATACACGGTTTTAATGGTGGTAGTTGGAATTTCTTTAATAATTTGGTAGCTATTGGTTGCAAGATTAAATTTAACATCATAAATGATTTGTTCAGTGACTGCTTTTTGTTGGGCATAGCGAAGATCGGAAGTCAGATCTCTAGTGACAGAATTAAGACTGATGCGAGGAACCATTTGCTGATAACCAGCAACGCTAATGCTAGCCAAGATGGCAATAATGGCAATAGCAATTAGGATTTCGACTAGAGTAAAGCCTTGAGATTTATGCATTTTAGAAGGCTTCGGTTAGGGAGTAAATTGGCATCATGATAGCGAGAGCAACTCCACCGACAGCAATGCCGATAAAAATCATTAAAACTGGCTCGATAATAGTTGGCAGGCTGTCCATGGTTTGGGAAACTTCTTCTTCATAAAAACCAGAGAGATTTTCTAAGATTTGATCGAGCGAACCGGTTTCTTCGCCGACGGAAATCATCTGGATGACCGATGGCGGGAAAAGTTTGGGATAATTTTTAAAAACAGCTTCGATTTTTTCACCTTTTTTAATTTGTTCGCTGGATTCTATCAGGGCTTGGCGATACAGAGAATTATTTAAAGTTCGAGAGGTGATAGTAAAAGCTTCAACGATATCAATATCAGATTTAATTAGTGAACTGATGCTTCGAGAGAATTGAGCTAGATTAATTTTTTGAATGATTGTTCCGAGTACTGGTGTTGCCAAAAAAGTTTTGTCTAAAAATGATTTGCCAATCTTGGTTTTTATGGCTTTGGTTATAATGAAAAAAAATAAAACAAGGGAGATTAAAACCACAATCCAATTATTGGTAATAAAATTACTAGTACCAATTAGGATTTGAGTTATGAGTGGCAGTTGAATATTAGTGTCGGAAAAAACCTTGGTGATATTGGGCAAGACAAAAACCATCATAAAAGCGCCAATGCCAAAAACAGCGCAGATGATAATGGTCGGATAAGTCATGGCACCCTTGATTTTGCTTTTTAGCTCATGGTCTTTTTTGGTTTGAGTATAAAGGTCTCTAAGGATTTCATCTAGACGGCCAGAAGCCTCACCGGCTCTAATCATATTAATGAACATTTCGCCGAAATCTTTTTTGTATGATTCCAGTCCTTCGTAAAGACTTTTACCTTGGCCGATTTTCTCGCTTAAATCAGTCAAAATAATTTTCATTTTGATCTGTTTGGTTTGTTCGGCTAGCGTTTTTATGCTGCTTGCCAAAGGAATGCCGGCCTTGACCATAATAGACAGGTTTTGCAGTAGGAATATTTTGGAGGTGGCGGAAATTTTTTGAAAATGACTGAGAAAAATGTCAGTTTTGGTCATGGAAATTTATTACAATGATAATAAAATTATTCGGCGGTGACACGAAGCACTTCTTCAAGCGTGGTGATGCCGGTTTTAGCTTTAATGAAACCATCTTGGAGTAATGTAATCATGCCATTTTCAATGGCGGCGGCTTGGATTTTTTCGCTTGAGGCTTTTTCAATAACAAGAGCGGAGATTTTTTCATCGACTTCTAGAACCTCATAAATACCCAAACGTCCTTTGTAGCCGGTGTTGTTACATTGCTGACAACCCTTGCCTCGATAAAAAAGCATGGAGCCAATCTTTTGGCTTTTGGCCATCTGACCTTGCTTGGTCAAGCTGTCTTCCATTTCGCTAAAATTAAATTGCTTTTCTAGTTCGGCCAGAGCTTTTTCATCAAGGTTGTAACTTTCAATACAATTTTCACAAATTTTCCTGACCAAGCGTTGAGCAATAATGAGATTGAGAGTGGAAGCAATAAGGAAAGTTGGAATGTCCATATCAATAAAACGAGGAATGGTGGTAGCAGCATCGTTGGTGTGTAGAGTCGACAAAACTAAGTGACCAGTCATGGCAGCGTTGATAGCAATCTCAGCAGTTTCTTTGTCACGAATTTCTCCGACCATAATAATGTTTGGATCTTGGCGCAAAAAAGCGCGAAGTCCGGCCGCAAAAGAGAAGCCAATTTTTGGTTGAACTTGGCTTTGGTTGATACCCTGCATGCGATATTCTATTGGATCTTCAATAGTAGAGATATTTACCTCGGGCTTATTGAGAGTTTGTAATACAGTATAAAGAGTTGTGGTTTTTCCTGAACCAGTTGGACCAGTGACGAGGAACATGCCGTTGGGCTTGGAGACATTTCTTTCCACGACCTCCAGTTGCTTTGGTTGAAAACCAAGTTGTTTAAGGGAAAGTTGCTGGGTTTGTTCCGGTAGTAGACGCATAACAATTTTTTCGCCGTCAAAGGTAGGGATGATGGAAACACGGAAAGCAACTTGAGCTTCATTGAATTTAATTTTAAAACGGCCATCTTGAGGCAAACGATGTTCATCTAGTTTTAAATCTGACAGAATTTTAATTCTAGCAATAAGTCCCGGGTGAGCGACTTTGGGCAGGGTCATAACCCGTTTTAAGACGCCGTCAATACGATAGCGGATGGAAATTTCTTTTTCGGCCGGTTCAATATGAATATCGGAGGCACGCTCGGCAATGGCATGTTCCAATAGCGTGTCAACGATTTTAACAGTTGGCAGTTCATGGGCTAAATTTTTTAGGTCTTCCGGGTTTTTGCCTTCGGCGTCAACTTGTTCACTTTCTGATTTAATTTCCTCAAAATCAGCATTAAGGCTTTTTTGGTATTGTCGGAGAGCTTCGGCGATACTTTCGGGACTAGCGATGTGGACTTTGACGGCCAAGCCAGATTTTTTGTTGAGATAATCAAACAATTCAATATTAGAAACATCTAGGGTGGCGATAAGTAATTCCTTGTCAGTCTTGTCAAAAGCCACGGTTTGATGAGCTTGAGCTGTAATTTCCGGAATAATCGCTAAAACTTCTTTGGCAATGGTTTGATTCTTTAGATTTATAAACGGTAAATTATAAAACTTAGCAGCGAGCTCATAAAGCATGGCCGGCGCAATAATTTTGTCACTAATGACTTGGTCTTCCAGGGTTTTGTTTGATTTTTTAGCTTTGTCGGCTAGCTCGATCAGCTTATCTTCCGCCAGAGTTTTGTTATCAATCAAAATCTTTTCCAAATCTTTTTG
>CAIVNC010000042.1 GCA_903907165.1 Candidatus Buchananbacteria bacterium | reverse complement strand
CTTGGTTACACAGTCGATCATTATATCCAAACCAAACAATATTCCGGCGTCCTAATTTTTTCCGGAATTCTACTTGTCATTTATCTTTTTTCACTGGTCGCCACTTATTGCCAAACTTGGTTTACGGGAAAAATCGGCCAGAATACTTTGTTCAAATTGCGCAATAATATTTTTAATAAATTGCAATCACTGCCTCTAGCCTTTTTTAATGCTAATAAAGCCGGCGATTTAATTTCTCGCATCAACAATGACACCGATAAGCTCAACACTTTCTTATCTCAAGGCTTTGTCCAATTTGTCGCTAACGGTTTTGCTATTGTCGGCACAGGAATTTTCATTTTATTTATCAACTGGAAACTAGCTCTCGCCTCTTTGGCTCCGGCTTTATTTTTACTAATATTTACTAGAATAATTTCGCCTTGGATTAAACGCAAAAATGCCACCAACCTCAAAAATTTCGGCGGCCTGAGCGGAGAAATTTCTGAAAGCTTAGATAATTTTAAAGTCATTGTCGCCTTTAACCGCCGTGATTATTTCCGCCAGAGATTCAATGACTCCAACAAACTGAATTATGATAGTGCTATCAGGGCTGGCATCGCTAATAATACTCTCAATCCGACTTATGGCCTCGCTTCCAATATTGCCATGCTTATTGTCATTACCTACGGCATTTACCTTATTTCCATTGGCAGTTTTACTCTTGGCATCCTGATCAGTTTCATCGCTTATATTACCAGGTTCTATGATCCACTTCGTCAAATGGCCGCCATCTGGTCCAGCTTTCAAACCGCTTTGGCTAGTTGGGATCGCATAGATGCTATTTTATCACTGGAATCCGATCTAGCCATTATTCCTGCCACCGAAGAAATAAAATCGGACAGCTGCTCATTAATGGAATTTAAAGATGTATCTTTTGGCTACACTGAAGACAAAGAAATCTTACACAAAATTAATTTTAAATTAGATCCAGGCAAGACTTACGCTCTAGTTGGTCCGACCGGTGGTGGCAAAACTACTACGGCCTCACTCATGGCTCGTCTTTATGATCCGACCAAGGGTACTGTTCTATTACATTGCAAAGATATCCGATCTTTTGAAGAAAGTGAGCGTGCTAAAATTATCGGTTTTATTTTGCAAGAACCAATATTATTCTCAGGCACAGTTCGAGAAAACATTTTGTATGGCAATGAAGAATATCAAGGCTACAGCAACAAAAAATTAAGCAAGGTTTTAAATGATGCCGGGCTCGAAGACTTGATTTCTCGTTTTGAAGATGGCCTGGAAACAAAAATCGTCTTTGGCAGTGGCACAATGAGCTTAGGACAAAGACAATTAATAGCTTTTATCCGCGCAGTCTTGCGTAAACCAGAAATTTTAATTCTTGACGAAGCCACAGCCAACATTGACACCGTCACTGAACAACTCTTGGAAGAGATTTTAAAAAAACTACCAGCCAGAACAACAAAAGTAATTATTGCTCATCGTCTTAACACTATTGAAAACGCTGACGAAATATTTTTCGTTAATGCCGGCCAAATCAAGCTAGCCGGTTCCATGGAACATGCCGTAGAAATGCTCTTGCACGGCAAAAGAGAAAGTTAAATATTTTTACTCTAAATTTAGCTAAAAAAATCTTAATAAAAACCCAATAACTAGGGGTTAAGATAAAGAAGTAAAAGCTAAATTTAACAAAAATGACCAGCAAAAAAGTGGGTTACGCTATAGCCATAATTATTCTCCTATTTTTAGGTGTTTTTGACTATTTCCTCCCTAACCAAAATCAAAAAGTTTCTAGTCAGGCAAGCACACAAAACACTAATCAAATAGTGATGACAACTTCCACGGTTACCACCTCAACACCAACCGCAAACACCAAAATCTCAGAGCCTATATCCAATGCTCTTAACAGAGTAACTAAAAAATCATTTGGTCTTTATGTAACGCCAAAAAATTCTCCAGTCAGTCCCGAAAAATTCACTGGCTATCACACCGGCGTTGATTTTGAAACCTTGCCTTCCGAACAAAATACCGACGTACCAATTTATGCTATCTGCGATGGCACACTGACTGTTAAAGAATACGCTAGTGGTTACGGCGGAGTCGCGGTAGAAAGCTGCAAAATAAATAATGCTGACGTCACTGTCATTTATGGACACTTGAGACTTTCAAGTATCACTCCAAAGGTTAACGAGAACTTAAAAGCTGGCGAACAAATCGCCGTTCTTGGAACTGGCTACAGCACAGAAACCGACGGCGAACGAAAACATTTGCATCTGGGAATCCACAAAGGCAAGTCGATAAATATTTTAGGCTATGTCCAAAATAAAAATGATCTAGGTAACTGGATTAACGCCGTAACATTACTAAGATAAAAAAATCCTCGTTCATCGCGAGGATTTTTAAATAATATTTTATTGTAATTTTCCCACTACTGGCACTCGGCTTAAATAATCTTGCGAATGCTTGTCATGAAAAGCTGACGACAAATCTTGTCCCGCTGAATAACCATGATGATCACCATTTCTAAAGACGATACTCATATCATAAACAATACCATCCACTGCCACGTAAGCTGGCTGACCGTTCTGGCCATTGTACTGAGCCAATTCTTGGAGCGTAAAAATTCTCGGGCCAGATGGAACTGGAGTCGGAGTTGGATTAGGTTTTGGAATAGTTACTGGTTTTGAAACCGGTTTAGTATTAATTGGCGTAGTCACAACTGAATCATCCACGGAAGATGTCGAATTTGAAACAACCGGTTGATTGGCAGTAATAATTGGCCGTTGATAAAATACGCCAATATAAGTAAAGAAAATAAAAAATAAAGCATACGCTAGGATTAAAATAAATTTGGAAAAATTATTCCACCATCTGTGACGCATCAAAGCCAAGCGAACGGCATAAAAAGTATGAACCGTAAAAACCACCAACATTAAAACGGCTAGAAGTCCGAGATGAAGACTTGAGGCTAATTGATAACTAATAATCCCCTTGGTCATACCATAACCACTGACCACAAAAATAATCATCAGGATAAGCAGCAACCAAGCTGCTAGACGATCAATTTTAACCCAATTTATTTTCATAATTTTTTGTTTATTTATTGGACTAATTATAATTTATTACCAAGCAATTTACAAGATGAGGAAATTTGCGAAAATCAGCTCATTTTGCTAGAATAAAAACAATATGCCAATCATTTTTGCTACAATTTCGTTTATTTCTACCTTCCTTGGAGGGCTTTTTGCCGTAAAGTTCAAAGATAAACTTCATTTCATTATGGCCTTTGCTGCCGGCATTATTCTGGGCGTCGTGAGTTTTGATATTTTTCCTGAAATTATTTCCCAAATCAACCTCAATAGCTTTCGAGCTATCGATCCGATGATCGCCTTAGTAGCCGGATTTTTAATTTTTCACATTCTTGAAAAAACCATCCTCATCCACCACTCTCACGAGGAAGATTATTCCGCTCATCATCACCCTCAAGTCGGAGTCTTGTCCGCTCTCGCCCTTATTGGTCACAGTGTCATGGATGGCGTCAGTATCGGTCTAGGCTTTCAAGTCAACACAGTTGTCGGACTACTTGTTACTATCGCGGTTATCTCCCATGACTTCACTGACGGCATGAATACGATTACTCTCATGCTCAACAATAAAAACAGTTTGAAAAAATCCATCATGTTCCTCGGTCTTGATGCCGTTGCTCCAATTCTTGGGGCTGTTTCTACTTTATTTTTTCATTTACCCCCTTACTATCTAGTTTTATATCTCGGATTTTTTGCCGGCTTCCTTCTCTATATTGGAGCCAGTGATATTTTACCAGAAGCTCATAGCAAACACAGTTCTTATCCGCTTATTGGATTAACAATTCTCGGTGTAATTTTTATTTTCTTAATCACCAGATTAACCTAAGAAAAAAATTAAAAAACTTCCTCAATGTGAGGAAGTTTTTTGTTATAACATTATTCTTCTTGATCTTTATTTACTTCTTTATTCCAGCGCTCAACTTCTGTCTTCTTAAACTCTTGCTGCAAATCCATCAGCTCCTTCATTATTCTCATGGCCGCCTCATTTCTCTGTAAAACCAGTAGTAAAAACTTTTCATCAACCGTGCCTTGAGCCATGACCTTTTTCATTTCCTCTTTATTAGCCCGTTCTTCTTGATCAGATAAATCAACCACGCAACCCATAGCAGCGCTAAGATTATTATTGTAATCGCCTTCTACCTGACTAAAAGAACTCAAAGCTTTCCCGAGAGTCATTCCACCAGCTGAAGTTGAAGCTCTAAATTTAAATCCGTCAGGAATTTCGTAGTCAGCAAATTTTGCTCTCACATCTTCCTTGCTAAAATCGACTAAATCACTGCAATCAATTCCCTGGATTTCTTTTTGATATTCATACATAACTTTGTCCAAAAAAGACTCGCCATCAATAATTCCCTCCAAATCAAAGCCAGCAGAAAGCCAAACAAAAAATTCATCACCAGTTCCGGCTGCCACCGTAACGTCGACTCCCAATTCTTCTAACCTTCTAGACGTATTGCCTTCTTGCAAAACTCCGACCGCTCTCTTTAAATAGAGATCCCCCTCTTTATGACTAGCGAGATCATTAACCGATTTCAAACCATTCAGATCCAAAGAAATTAAAGCCTTGCCTTGAAGCTGTTTTTCTTGAGCCTCAATATTTTCCTGATCTAAAAGCGAATCTATCTGCCGAGAAATTTCTGAACGAAGTAAATCTTTTTTAATGCAATTGAATCTTGACTCCAAGTATCTTTCTCTTACTTTATCTCTTATTATTTCAGCAAAGCCGACAATCTTTTCTTTAACTTTCTCGTCACTCTGATCAAAATTAAACATCTCTACTAGCATATCAATTTCGTCCCGGACTTCTTTTTTAATAAGGTCTGGCGAACCTGCCAACACAGCTTCTACGGATTTTTCCTTAGTCTCTTCTTTTTCCTTTTCCAATTTTTCACGCCTTAACGCGCTTAATACTTCAAGAGCTGCAATTGGTCTTTTACTTTCCTCTCCCAAACTATCTATCGGTTTATTTAATTCAAGCGATTTTCCCATAAACTTATTGATTAATAATTTCGACTTAATTTTAACATTAAAATTCTAAATAAAAAAGCACCTAACTCCCATGGTCTTTGACCGGGCCGGTGCTTGGTTTTTCTTGATCTTCTTGTTTTTGTTTCTGAATCCAAGTTTTTTTCATCTGCCTCAAAACTTGGATTCCCTTAGCGTCAATGGACTCTTCGGTGGATTGGCTTACGTTAATGCCTGCCGTTTCACCGATTTGCCGTCTAAGACGACGCCAAACCAATGATTCTTCTGGCCAAGGCATGATCATCACCCTCCTTCCACACTCAACTTCTGCCCTTATTTAAGCAGTAAAAACCAATAATGTCAAGGGGATAAATATGCTAATTTTAATTGTTCTACGGTATTTTGACAAAATAACTATTTTTATCTAAATTTAAACAATATATTCCCAATTTCTACCATCTTTAATTTAAAATAAAACAATGTTCCACGGCTCTTGAAAATGGCATCGTTTTGTGCTATGATAATAAACGTATCCAAAAAAATAAATAACCCAAGAACTATGTATTTCACAGGAATTATTCTGATCGGAATTGCAGCCTTAGTGGGCGCTTATCTCTTTATGAGATCTATCCTCAAAAGCGACACCGGCAATTCCGAAATGCAACTGATTGCTAATGCGATCAAAGAAGGCGCTAACGCCTTTATGAAGAGACAATACAGCACTATTGCTATCCTAGCCGCAGTACTTTCCGTCGTCATTTTTGGCGCTTATGCCATCTCTGGCAATATTTCCTACGGTTGGCACACCGCTTTCGCCTTTATCCTTGGTGCCGTCTGTTCAGCTGTCTCCGGCTTTATCGGCATGTACATTTCTGTCCGCGCTAATCTTCGTACAGCCGCTGCCGCTACGACCAGTCTTAACAAAGCTTTGCAAATGGCCTTGAAGGGCGGAGCAGTTACTGGTTTTATCGTCGTAGCTTTATCTCTTTTGGGATTAGTCGGTTTATTTTTAGGTTTTGGCGGAGTCAACAATCCAACCGAAGTTCCATTCCTGATGGTTGGTTTCGGCTTTGGTGCCTCTTTTGTCGCTTTGTTTGCTCAGCTCGGTGGCGGTATCTATACCAAAGCTGCTGATGTGGGCGCTGACCTTGTCGGCAAAGTAGAAGCTGGCATTCCAGAAGATGATCAAAGAAACCCTGCTGTTATCGCTGACCTCGTTGGTGACAACGTCGGTGATTGCGCTGGTCGTGGAGCTGATATTTTTGAATCCATTACCGCTGAAAACATTGGTGCGATGATTCTCGGCACTTCCCTTTATCTTTTTATTGGCATCAACGGCATTATTTTCCCATTACTGATCGTCGCTTTCGGTCTTATCGCTTCTTATATCGGAATTTTCTTTGTTAAGGTCAAAGAAGACGGCGATCCAATGAGAGCTCTTAATCGCGGTTACTTCGTGGCTACTATTGTTTCCATAATCGGCTTTGCTATTGCTTCATACTTACTGCTCGGCATTTACTGGGTTTCCTTTTTCTTAGCTGGTTTTGTCGGTATCGTCGCTTCTATCGCTTTTGTTTATATCACTCAATATTATACTGAACATCGTTTCCAGCCAGTTAGAGATTTAGCTCTAGCTTCTGAGACTGGTTCTGCTACCAATATCATCAGCGGTCTCGCTGTCGGTATGGAAAGCACAGGCTTGCCAGTCATCGTTATCTCTATTGCCATCGCTGCTGCCTATTTCCTCGGCAAACACTCAGGACTTGAAAATGGAGGCCTCTACGGCACTGCTGTGGCTACCATGGGCATGCTTTCCACCGCTGCTTTTATTCTAGCTATGGATAATTTTGGTCCGATCACTGACAACGCTGGTGGTATCGCTGAAATGTCTGGCGCTTCTGAAGAAGTTAGAATGAGAACTGACAAATTAGATTCCGTTGGCAATACCACCAAAGCTTTGACTAAGGGTTATGCTGTCGGTTCTGCTGCTCTGGCTGCTTTCTTGCTTTTCTCTGCTTATCTTGAAGCCGTTCATTTGACTTCTATCGATTTGGCCAAGCCAATGGTTTTCATCGGCGGCTTACTCGGCGCTGGACTTATCTTTGTCTTCTCCTCTTTTGCCATTAAAGCTGTCGGAAAAGCTGCTGGCTACATCATCAAAGATGTCCGTGAACAATTCCATGAAAATCCAGGTATTATGACTGGTGAAGTTAAACCTGACTATGCTCGTTCTGTAGATATTTGTACTCGTGGCGCCTTAAAGGAAATGATTTTGCCTGGCATCACCGCTCTTGCCGTGCCAACTCTTATCGGTTTCATCTTGGGACCAGAAGCTGTCGGCGCAACTCTGATGGTCGGCACAATTGTCGGCGTGGTTATGGCCCTCATGCTTAACAACGGTGGCGGTTCATGGGACAATGCTAAGAAATATATCGAGACCGGTTTCCACGGTGGCAAAGGTTCTCATGCTCACAAAGCTGCCGTCGTCGGCGACACCGTCGGCGATCCTTGCAAAGACACCGCCGGCCCATCTCTCCACGTCTTAATCAAATTACTTGCAACCTTAACTTTAGTTCTCGCTCCACTCTTCCTGATGTTCTGGAAATAAAGATAAATAAAAAATCTCGGATAATATCCGAGATTTTTTATCCCTTCTTTTTTGTTGTCATCCCGACCGGAGCGCTAGCGTAGTGGAGGGATCCCTTGCATTTAATTTAAATGCCAAATACAAACGTAATTTATTTAGACTGCACATATTTCTTGACAGCCAGACAAGATTTTTTTACATCCCCAAGGTCATTATAAATATAAAAGCTTAACCTACAGCTTGCTGGCGGATTTAATTTATAATAATGGTGTGCTAAAGTCGCACAATGGCAACCGGCCCTAGATTCTATACCCACTTTACTTAATTTTTCAGATATCTCGAATGGATTGCCTGTTTTTAAATTAAAAGCAACCAAAGAAGTTCTACTGCTAGGATCTTTCGGACCGTAAATATCCAACTCTGGAATTTGACTTAACATTTTCATCGCCTCTTCAACCAAGACTCTTTCATGATCTTCAATATTGTCCATGGCTTTTTTAATTTCTTCCGGTTCCAACTTTTTATCAGTCATAAAATATTTATGTTTTCCCGGATTAAGAGCAAAATCCATCATCAGTCTTATGGCTTGAGCAGATAAAATAGTTCCCAAAATATTCGGCGTACCAGCGGTAAATTTCCAAGGTAGAACGTTCCAATCTACTTTTTCAGGACTGACCTGTCCCTCGGCAATCATATCTCCGCCATAAAGAAACGGCTTCATTCTTTGTAGTAACTCTTCTCTGGCATATAATGCTCCCACGCCAAAAGGAGCCATCATCTTATGAAATGACCAAACCAAAAAATCGACGTCCAATTCTTTGACGTCGATAAAAACATTGGGCACCAACTGGGCTCCATCAACCAAAAGATAAGATCTTTTTTCTCCTCCTGGCTGAATATATCCACTAGAGTTAGCAATCTCTCTTATTTTTTTGATCGGATTTTTTGTACCCAAGAAATTAGAGGCTCCAACGCAACAAACTAGCTTGGTTTTTTTATCAACCAAAGATTTTAAATGTTTTAAATCAAGTTCACCAGTATCTTTATCAAATTTTACAATCCTGCACTCCACATTGATTCCAAATTTTGGCAGAATTTCCTTACATAACCCGTACCAAGGAACATAATTTGAATTATGCTCCATGAAAGTCGTAACAATATTATCTCCATCTTTAAATTCGGTCATCAAGGAATACATGACAGAATTTATTGCTTCCGTGGCATTGCGATATAGAATAATATTTCTCCTAGATGGGGCACCGATAAACTGAGCAATAGTATCATAAGAGGCTTCAAACTCCTCAGTTGTAATTATTGACGATTTCGACTGGCCCCTATGGACATTGTCGTATTGAACTGCAAGCTTTTTCAATAAATCTAGCAGTTGAATCGGAATCTGAGTACTCGCCGCGTTATTAGAAATAATTCTTCCTGCTTTTATAGCCGGAAAAAACTTCCGTATCTTTCTAGTTTTAATCATACGCTAATTATTTTGTGTAAAACGTATCGGATTTTTAATTTAATGTTTTAATCATACTAAAAATTAAGTTAATTTACAAAAAATAAGCCATCAATTAAAACCACTTCTTCTTCAACCCAGCAATCTTAGTATTTATTTTATTTTTTGATAATTCTATTTGACCGTCAATAACCGCCCTAATTTCATTGGCAATCATCGTGGCATTGCTATATTCCGAAGGATAACCGACCAGCTCCATAAAACCTTGACCCTTAACTTTTCTTCCTTTAAATAATCCACTGACCTTGGTCGGGCCTTCCCAGTAATTAATTGAACCAAAAACCATTTCTTGTTTTTCAGCGAGCGCTGAAATTTTTAGATCTATTTTCTGACTTGGAATTTTTAGTTGGAAGTCGAGAGGGTATTCCGCTTTGGTAATTTTACTTTTCCAAATTCTTTTACCAGGAATTAAAATTAATTCTTTCAAGCTTTGTTGCTTGCCAAGACGATCGATCACATCAACCAAGATATCTTTTCTTTTACCATCACTATACTCACAAGCCATCATTTCGTTGTGATTATCTAGCTGAACCGAAAACCAATTCCATTGATCTTTAATATATGCGACATCAGCCCATTGATGATCCATCCAACCAAGGCCGGAAACTTCTATAATTTTATTTTCAATTTTTATCCAACCTGAAATCGCCAAATCAGTGAGTGAATAATAATAACTTTTGCGACCGCAAACTTCAATAAAGCCCTTACCGCTTTCAAGTAATGGCTTTTTTCGTGAGCGCAAAATTAAATCAAAATTATCTGATTTCAAATGATAACAAAAAGGCTCAAATTCGTGAATAAAGGAATGGCCATTGAGACCTTTTAGTTTCAAGGGATTAAAATAATCGACTGAAAGTCTTGGCCAAGAAAAACTATCTTTGGTCACGCTCGCCAAGTGTTGGATATGAGGATAACTCTTCTTGGCTTTCAAATCTGAAACAATATCATGAGCAAAATAAACTTCTTTGAGAGGCACCTTGGTCAAAAAAGGAATATTAACCCGCTTCGGATCGGCCTTGAACAAGCAATCCATAAAGGCATAGTCCCTGCCGTCTTTGCCTTTCATTTGGCCATTAAAATACCACCACTCAATGATGTTCTGATGACTATTGCCGTCACGAGGGAAAATTAAAGGTTGAAATTTGAGCATATTTTCAAAATTATTTACTTATTTATATTATAGCATAAAAAATCAGCCGGGCTTTCCAAAAACCCATATTTTTGCTAATATAAGTTTAACTAAGAGCCAGATTTAACTCATGTTTTCTTCACCTTTTTAGGCTCAATATTCATAATATATGCCAAATCCTACTAATCAAATGGAATGGTTAATCCAAGCTTACGCCAAGGATTACACCAAAGCCTACCCAAAAGACGTTGAAAAGATCAAACTTAGCCAAATGGTTTCCAAGCTAGGCTTTGTTTATGAAAAATTCCGCAATGCTATCGACTATAACGAAGAACACTTGGTCAGACGCAATTCCCTTGAAAGATTACTTCGCCGCCAGGTGCTTTTTTTGCAAGAATCACGACCAGAAAAAGTCAGCCAGACTTTGATTTATGAGTTTATCCGCGCTCGCTACCTACCCAATGAAACTTTGCCCGAAACTCTGATCGACGAACTCGCCAGAACCATCGAAAAGTATTTGGTTATCATCAAGAGCCTCAATGAATCTCCGACCAAGGAAAATGCCAAGATGATCGACTGGATTATTTCCGTCGCCTCTTGTGAAATTGACGAACAACTTTTACCAGATCAAAAAAGCCAAGCTATGGCTCAATTTATGTATTCTCGACTAGTCGATGATATTTCTTTTGTTAAAGTGGAAATTGAAGAAAAAGAAAAAAATCTTCAAATTTATATCGCCACTTTACGAACTCTACTCAAGGCCGATCCAGCATATTTACGCTATAGCATTTTAAAGCTTTATGTTAATAATTGGACTAGCCTAAACACGAGCGAAGCCAAAAACATCATCGAAAAACTTTCTGGACTTAAAAAACAAATCGACAGCAAGCTCGCTCATCCATTAAGCTTTCAGCTAACCAGTATTGTTCGTGTTCAGTCAGTATTTTTTACAGTTTTGCGAGAAGTTTTAGAAAAAAATTCAGCTGAACTTGATCGCGTTTTTGACAATCCAGAAGATCTAGAAACTAAAGTTGAAAATATTTGCAAGGTCAGTTATCAAAAAATTAAAAATAAACTTATCGGCAGTGTACTCAGAGTTGTTTTATATATTTTGTTGACCAAAACAGTTTTAGCTTTTGTTCTAGAATTACCTTATGATGTTTTTACCTACGGCGCTGTCAATTGGAAGCCATTAATCATTAATGTTACCTTCCATCCACTCTTAATGCTCTTAATCGCTACAACTATCCGAGTTCCTGGTGATAAAAATACCAAAGCCATCGTCGATCAAATTAAAAAAATCGCTTACGGCGAAGAAAGAAAGATTGTTTTCAAACCTCGCAAAGCTCTAAAGCGCGGCTCTCCAGCTTTTATTGTTTTCAACACAATTTATACTATCATGTTTGCCATTTCCTTTGGCATCGTGATTTACGTTTTAACCTTACTTCATTTCAACTGGTTAAGTAGTACTCTATTTATCTTCTTCTTAACTGTGGTCAGCTTCTTTGGCTTCCGTCTCCGCAATCATGCCAGACAAATGCTGGTTTTGCCTCGCAAAGATAGCTTCTTGAACTTCCTGGTCGACTTCTTAAGCTTGCCAATCATCCGCGTTGGCCGATTCATGTCCGCCAATTTCTCTAAGGTCAATATTTTCCTATACATTCTAGACTTTATCATTGAAACTCCATTTAAAGCTGCTGTGGAATTCTTGGAAAAAACCGTTTCCTTTATCAAAGAGAAGCGTGACGAGATTATCGAATAATATCTAAATTTAGATAAAATATTACAGCTCTTGACAGCTGTTTTATTTTGGTATATTATTTAGATATACATCTAACTATCTAATTAACAAAGTATATGTCATTATCCGAGACTCTATCTGCCTTGTCAGATAAAAATCGGCGCCATATCCTGGACACGCTCAAGAAAGGCGAAATGCCCGTCTCTCTGATCGCCAAGGACATGGATATCACTCTGCCGACCCTCTCTCATCACCTCGACATCCTAAAGCGCAACAAGCTGATCAGTAGCCGTCGAGAAGGCCAGCAAATAATCTACTCGCTCAACTTGAGTGTAGTTGAAGAAGCAGCTGAAAGTATTATGAAATTTCTCAAAAAATAATCCGCCTCCGCCAGTTGGCGGACGGTGGAAATTAAAATAACTATATGAAAATCAATTTCAAAAAAGAAATCTTCCCAATTGTTTTGATCATCGCCTCGGTGATCGCCAGCTTTTATTTCTACGCTCACTTTCCAACTCAAGTCGTGACCCACTGGAATTTTCAAGGTCAAGCCAACGGTTACAGTGACCGCGCTTTGGGCGCCTTTCTCTTCCCTGGAATAATTCTAGGCATCTATCTTTTGTTTCTTGTCTTACCTATACTCGATCCAAAGAAAGAACGCTATGAAGAATCCATTGGGCCATATAATATTTTCAAAAATTTGCTAGTTGTCGTGCTCACCATTATTTATTTTATCGCTAGCATCAGTAATCTCGGTTATGCCTTTAATGTCGGCTACTTCGTCGCTGGAATTATCGGCCTCATGATTATGATCATGGGCAACTACATGGGCAAATTAAAACCAAATTGGTTCGTCGGCATCCGAACTCCTTGGACTATTTCTTCAGAAAATGTCTGGACAAAAACTCATCGCCTCGGCGGAATTCTAATGATGATCTTTGGTGTCGTGATTATTATTTCCCCTTGGTTGCCTGAAACTCTAGCTATGGTTTTATTTATCGTCAGCGCCATTGCCTTCTCTCTTGGTTCTATGATTTATTCTTATGTTATTTATCGACAAGAAAAGAAATAAAAATTGATACAAAAAATCCTCGTCCAAGTGGCGAGGATTTTTTATTTATAGAAATAAAAAAGGGCGTTGCGAGACATGCCAACAAGCCCTTGAGATTTTGTTTCTGAAATTAATCAGTGATTATAAAGTACTGGTCGGATGGGGCCTAGCGAACCAACTCATTGGAACGTAGGGAACTAAACTTGTCACTCTGAAACATGCGAGGATTTAAGCAACATCGATATGGGTAAACTTCATAAAACTAACCCAACCGCGCAGCCAACTCATGACGCATGCCAAGCGATTCTCCCGCCCTCTATCAATCAGCGGTAGTGACCCGATCCTGTTTTTATTATATCAAAATAAAAAATAAACTACAACAAATAAAATACCGGCGCCCTCTATGAAAAGAAAGAGGGACACCGGTTTACTGCACACTACAACTGATTATGTAAAGAACCAACCACCACCCGGACCAGAATCCGTAATTCAGTTTCACGACCCACCATGTTAATCGGGGAAAAGTGGGAACCTTTACAATTCACTGAATTAGTCTCGATGTCGCTAGAACTCACGCCGAAATACTCGTGGCAAAAGCGAAGGGCTAAAGATGCTCATTCCGATCGGCGCCGATTGCTCGGGTATGAATATCGCCGAGATTCGCGAGCCCCATAAAATGAGACGACTCAGGCAATAGAACCCTGAGAGATCAAGTCCAATAGTATTCTATGCTTTATATGTAGGAATGTCAAATTATTTTATAAACAAAAACACGCCCCTTTGAGGGCGGTTATGCTTGTTCGTTTTCTTAAGTGCACTGTCCGGGCGCTGACCTACTTTCCCCATTAAAGAGTATCATCGGCGCAAAGAGGCTTAACTGCTGAGTTCGGAAAGGGATCAGGTGTGACCCTCTCGCCAGAAGCACCCAGACAGTGCACTCAAAAAACGGGTAAACTACGTGGTTACATAGCAATTCTTGTGATTAAACAGGACCATTAGTACTTCTCGGCTGAATCCATTACTGGACTTACACCTAAAGCCTATCAAACTCATCATCTATAAGCGGTCTATGAAATTTAATCTTGAAGACAGCTTCACGCTTATATGCTTTCAGCGTTTATCTAAACCAAACCTAGCTACCCAGCGATGCCCTTGGCAGAACAGCTGGTACACCAGAGGTTTGTCATTTCCGGTCCTCTCGTACTAGGAAATGGCCTTCTCAAATTTCGACGCCCGTGGTAGATAGGAGACCGAACTGTCTCACGACGTTCTGAACCCAGCTCGCGTGCCCTTTTAATTGGCGAACAGCCAAACCCTTGGGACCTTCTACAGCCCCAGGATAGGACGAGCCGACATCGAGGTGCCGAACCTCCTCGTCGATGTGGACTCTTGGAGGAGACTAGCCTGTTATCCCCAGAGTAGCTTTTATCCGTTGAGCTTCCGCCGTCCTATTTCGTACGGTCGGATCACTAAGTTACGCTTTCGCGACTGCTCGACTTGCAGGTCTCGCAGTAAAGCTGGCTTGTGCCTTTACACTATCAGTTCCGTTTCCATCGGAACCTAGCTGACCTTTGTGAACGCCTCCGTTACATTTTGGGAGGCAACCGCCCCAGTTAAACTACCCACCAGATACTGTCTCCTACTCCGGATTCACGGAGTAAGATTAGAATTAAAAT
>CAIVNC010000041.1 GCA_903907165.1 Candidatus Buchananbacteria bacterium | reverse complement strand
TTTTCGTCCTTTTGGACTCATCAGCCAAGACACACATCTTGGAAAAGGTGACCGGGAACGCAAACTGACATTCCCGGTGGAGTCTAGCTCCCCTTCAACAGATTAATTGGTCTCTGATTACTCAGAGTAAACTACTTTAATGTGCGATTTTGCCATAGGCAAGATCAGACTACTTAGTTGCTGGGCGGAATATGCTGCCCATCGGATCGATCGATTGCTCGATCATTTGCTTGAGAGAGTCTGCCAGAGTCATTTGTTGCCGATCGACCAGTTTCACCAGTCTGAGTGTTTGTGGCAACAAACTCATAAACGCTACCACCAAGCAATGTGTCGCTGTGGGTCACGGAAACGCTGTGACCGGATGACGAGTTGGAGTTTCCTGACATTTTGGTTATTCCTCCTTTCTCTTCTGACGTGTACTGCAAAGAACTACCTGCAACTAAATAATATGCCTGCGAAATAAACCTGTCAAGATATAATTATTTTTTCCCTTATTTTAGATAAAATCATACAAAAAACCGTCACGGATAACGTGACGGTTGTTTTTTAAAAAATAGTATAATTATCGATTAGCCACTCCCCTAGTTAACGGCCCAAAACTCCCATTAGCTGGGTGAATCTTGTTTGCCTTCTGGAATTTTATCAAGGCAGTCTTAGTGGCACTGCCAAATCTAGTGGTTTCCCGACCAGGCGAACCAGCTCCAGACTTGGCGATGGCGTAACCGCTAGCATTAAGAAATTTCTGTAATTCCTTAACATCGTTGCCGACCATACCAGATGAGAGATTTTTTTTGAAGATAAATCTTGGGGACGCTGCCGGTGCTACCGGTGGGACTGAATTACTTAAAGAAGTAAACTGAGTTAAAGATTTAAGTGTAATCTCGGCTCGGTTAACATAAACATTAGTAAAAATAACTTTAAGATCGTTAATCTTATCCCCATCCAAATCGACATCTCGACTCTCCCCTTTCTTTAACTGAATAGTTTGAGGATTGGAAGATATGACCAGAGTGGCAATATTATTATACAAATCTAAATTGGTGATTTGGAAACTGTGACTGCCCAATTGCCAACTACTACCGGATTCTGGAATGGTAAAATTATTTAGGTTGGTAGCAAATGTTAAAACATTAACCCCGGAAGAATTAACAGCGCCAACTTGAAGCGTTGAACCGATAACCGAGGCAGTACTGTCGTGATTACCAGAACCTATGCCCGGAGGCAAAATGATAATTGCACCACCATGATGAACAACAGGCGCTTGAGGAATTACTTCAAAAACAGCGGACACGGAAATATCGCCACTCACTCCAGTATCAATGCGTGGATTGGCAGTTGACTGATCAGACCAACTCACAAATCGATAACCAGAATTGGCAACTGCCGTCACCGCTGAGCCATCATACCCAAAATAAACAACTTGAGACAAGGAGCCGGTAATACTGCCACCATCGCCAGCTGAGTAGGATAAATTATATTCCGGAGCAGGATCTGGGGTAAAAGTAACAACTGGTTCTACTGAATCATAATTTCGGATCATTAAATCATCAACCCAAACATTAGTAGTCGCACAGTCAGATGCATAATTAAGAAAAGACAGACTACTAATTGTTCCTGTAGCCACTATACTCTCTTCCTTCCAACCACTGTCGTATGTACAATTCCAGCCGGAGCAACCAGGTGTCTCACTCCAAACGCTCGCGCCATTAACTTTAAGAGAACTGGTAAGCCAAGCTGAAGTAAAATATGAAAATCTCGGTATTTGTTGATATAAATCAAAATCAATTTTATAACTGCCCGTCGGAATTTCAAGCGATCTAGCCATGATAGCAGTTGCGCCATTAAACGTAAGCGACGCGCAAGAAGCAACGGCGGACAATTTGGCGCTATAATACGGCGAAACATATTTATCAGAGCCGGCGACAAGCCCAGCGCTCTCCCCTGCCTGATCAACATCTTGCGAAGACGTTGTCCAATCGGCAACACTGCCATTATCAAAACCATCATAAAACAAAAAGGTTCCGGTGGAACTACTTTGGGTAGCAGTGACCGTATCATCGCCATAATTCATATAAATGGTGGTGGTGGCGTTGGCAGCAAGAACAGGAACCTTAACCCAAATCGTAGACGTACCGGAATTAGAAAAAGTTTGGATAAAATGATTAATGGTGGTGCTACTAGCATCGGTAAAATAAATATCAGCGCCAGTTGAAGAAGCTCGCGCAAAATTGAACTCGCTTGGCTGAAAAGTGACTTTAACTTGATAATCAGTCAGAGTTGAAGTAGCGTTGTAGATCGTAATCGGAAGCTGATACAGCGTTGACGCCTTGGCCGAACCGGAGGTAATAATTAGACCGCCAAGCACCAACAAACTAAGAAAAAACACCTTCGCCCTAAAAAAATCTTTTTCCATACCAATTGATTACTAATGAAGTATTTAACTTTTTATGCCCTAATTATAACACAATAAAGACAAACGACAAAGCCTAAAATGTTAATAAAACAACCGTCACGTTATCCGCGACGATTGTTTTTTAAAAAAATCTCATCTCCTTTTTAGGCTAGAAAATTACTTAATTTCTCTAGTTGTTCAGTAAAACCTCCCCGCATACCTTCAACGGCCATTTGGGCTCCAGGTCCGGCTTTGTGGATGATCGCCATAACTTTTACTCTAGTTTTCCCGTCCTCTTCAGTTAAAGTAATTTCCGTAGTTTGGTCAATCATCGTTTCTTCCTGCTGTCCTTCAGTCCAAGCTTTGGCATTATAAAAAAGCTTTGAATTTGGTTCAACGACAGTAAACTCTGCCATCATCGGCCATCTTGTGCCCTTGTATACACCCATGCCCTCCCCCGCTTCCATGACGATATAAAATTTACCGCCAACCCTCAAGTCAACTTCGCATTCAGGAATGATAACATCATTTGGTCCCCACCATTCCTTTAATATTTCTGGCTTAGTCCAGGCCCGCCAGACAATTTCTGGTGAAGCGTTATATACTCTTTCAATTGTCAATTCATTTTTATTTTCCATATTATTTTATTATTAATGAAAATCTTATTTGAGCTCGTAAGCTTGTTTTAATTTTTCAATTTCAATCTTCTTCATTTGAAGCATAGCTTTCATCACTCTGCCAGCTCTTTCCTTGTCTGGATCAGCCAGGAACTCGCCGAGCACTGTCGGAATTATTTGCCACGCCAAGCCATATTTATCTTTGAGCCAACCGCATTCTATTATTTCTCCGCCCTCAGATAGTTTATCCCAGAAATAATCCACTTCTTCTTGATCCTTGCAGTCTACCAAGAAAGAAACCGCTTGATTAAATTTAAATTCCGGTCCTCCGTTTAAGACCGCGAACTTTTGACCCTCCAGTTCAAATTCTACCACGAGCACCTTACCACTCATTTCTGGCATTTCATCGCCATAGTAGCTAGTTGTTAGGATTTTAGAGTTCTTAAAAAGTGAAACATAAAAATTAGCCGTCTCTTCGGCCTTGCCATCAGACCATAAATAAGGAGTAATCTTTTGCATACATTTATTTTTAGATTAATTATGATGTAATTATATAAATCTTAGATTAATTTTTGATTAAAACAAAACAACCACCAGAATTGAGGCGGTTGTTTTCAGAGATCAGAACTTACTGAATCTATTTTTTTGCTCGTATCAAGCTAAACGTTCCATTAATATTTCCGCTGGGGCTTGTCCTGATAAAATTTCCCGACATGGAATCGCTTGTATAAGTGCCCGTAAGTGAAATACTGGCGCCAAGTAAACTTTTACCCGAATACTTTATTGTATTACCGGAAATCTGCATAACAGACGGCTGGCTATAAGCGCCCAGACATTCCGCTGGCTTGGTAACATCCGGTTTTCCAGGAACAGATACGATCGTGGTTAAACATACTTTACTAAAAGTTATTGTTCCAGTGGCCGTATTATTTTCCACGCCTTTAACCACCAAATCCACATCGCCGGTCAAACTAACTTGAGTAGTAGTCCCCTCGTCGGTAATTTTTCCCGATCCTTCCATTCCCTTGCCTTTAACAGATGAAACCCAGGTTCCAATAAGGCTATCTGATGAAGCTGGCGAAGAATTTGCAACCGACGTGGTGACGGTAGTTGCTGAAGGAATAGTACTTGTTATTTGCGTATTACCACTATCTGCCGTTTGAGTCTGTTGATCAGTAGATTTTGAGTTTCCTTGTGACAATACAATCGCCACCACAACCACGACCAAAATTATTGCGCCTCCTAGTAAATAATATTTCAATGGAGATTTTTTTTCCATATTTTTATAAAAGATTTTAAATCTAGCTTATACAACTTAGTTTTTTAAAATTGAGTAATTTCGACCTTTTTGTGTTGATTATAGTGTTATTATATAAATACTGGATTAATTTTTGATTAAAATAATCTTTACATTATTTATTTTTCAAATTTTCTTCGCGAATTCCAATATGCGCACCAATCACAGTGATGGCCACTTTGCGGTATTACATCACTGTCCAAACATTTCTTGATTTCAAATAGAGTTTTTTCTACCCACGAATCATTGCCTTTGTATTCAATAAGATTAACATCAAAATCAATTCGCTTATCAAAAGCTTGTCGATCCATTTTTCCAGTGCAATAAACAAAATAGCCGGTATCGGAAACTTTCAACCCATTCTGTCGCAACAACCACTGGTAAACTTCCATTTGTCGCTTATAGCCATCCTGCCATTCCTTATCCAATTCTTTTACCGCCTCGTCTTTGGCCGTGGCTTTATAATCAACAACAATATATTCATCTTTTCCATTGATCCACAAATCATCAATCGCGCCGGTAACCAAAAGCCCCGTTGGTTCATGTAGATGCTTAATACCACCGAAGTTTCTTCTCCATTCATCAAGCTCAACATGAGACATCGGGCGCGCGTCTATGCCATATTCCTTTTGCAAAGGATGTTGCTCGTTTCGGACACGATAAGAATCAAACTCTTGCTTGAGCAGATAGTCAACTGCGCTGTTTATCGAAAAAGGAAATCCCGGCACTCGTTTTACGCCAAGTTTGTTGTCCACAAAGAAGCATCGTGGACATTCCAAAAATAGATCAATCTTCGATCGGCTTAATTTCCAATTCTCTCCTCCGTAGTTCCAGGAGGCTGGTCGGTTGGGGTTGTAGTATTCGGACATATTATTTTATTTTAATTTATTACCACTCAAAAATATCAACTATATTTTCAATCGCGCCCTTAATTCTATTAAGAATGCTCTTTCTTTCTAATATCTTCGGCTGCACCGGCATTAGATCAGCAATCTCCTGTTCACGTGGTAATCTCTGTGTGTATAAATATTCGCCGATCAACCCCTCTAGCTTATCAATTGGTATATTTTCTGTCTTTGCAATATTCTTCAAAATACCAGAACGCTCTCCCTCCCAGAATTCGCTAAATGCCTTTTCGACCCCATCTGATTTTTTAATCTTCGGCAAATTTTCCTCAATAAACTTTCTAATTAAGTCTTTCTTTTTTCGAAGCTTAGCATCACGATCAAAAATGCGCAATATTTCCTCAGTCTTCTTATCTCTCACAGCCTTGGAACTAATATTTTTGAGTCCCGCGATCAGCTGAATGATATAATCAAAATCAATAAAATCACGAACTGTCAACTCAAGCTCAAAATCAATCTGATCAAGAATTGATTCTTCTCCGCTGTCGTGATTTTTTCTTTCTTCGTGAATATCTAAATACTTGCTTTGATAATCGTAAAATTTTTGTTCTGAAATGCCAAGCTCGGCAAATGAAAAATCGGCAAATGTTTCAAGGGATGATTTGATGCGTAATAAATCACGGAATGTTTTTACGAAAACCGCCTTTTCCTCATCGCCCTGAAGATCATCAACAGATTCAACTGTCGGAACTTTTTCACGTAATTCTACTAATTTA
>CAIVNC010000040.1 GCA_903907165.1 Candidatus Buchananbacteria bacterium | reverse complement strand
TCTTGATTCTTGGATGTACTTCATGAGCTTGTTCATCTCTTTTTGTTTAAATTTAGATAATTCTTGATACTTAAAATCCGCTCGAGGCGGATAATAACTTTATGAACTTATTATAGGTTATTTCCCAAAAAAAAGCAAGTGGGCGTGGATAACTTTATTTTTCGGTTTCTAGAGAAGCACTTTCTTCTTTTGTTGGGGTAATTTCAGGAATGACGGCTTTCTTTGGTCGGCCTCGTTTTTTGACTTCCTCGCCTTCTTTTGTTTCAGCTAATTTAGGGTTGGGGGAGTAGAGCCGATTCTTGATTTTCCACTTTTCAACGTATTGGCCGATGCCCTGGTTGGCTAGTTTATTACTAATTTTGATCCGTTCTTGGGACCATTTGAGCATGCTTTCAAAGTTGATCTTATAGACTCCTCTGACGACAATGTAATGGATTTCTTGTTCCTGAATGGCCCGGCGAATAGTTTTTTGGCTAATACCAAAAAGATTGGAGGCTTGGGAGATGGTTAATCTAATTGGATTGACGGCCATAGTTTTTGATAAAAAATAGACTTCTGTCTAGACATGTCTAGACTTATCTTAGTATTTTTCTTGTGATTTGTCAAAAAAGAGGGGATGAATGTGATAACTTTAGTGGTATTGACAAGATTTAACATTCTTGATATACCGTATTTGTAGTAGTAATAAAGCGGAAGTATTCTGCCAGGAGTGACATCTTGGCCGAATGAGGCTGACCCCTCCCGCTATTGAAAACAGAAAGGAGACATGACCATGTCTCGAAATCTCACAGAAGTTCAAATGAAGAAGGTAAAAAGTATTGTAAGAGAAGGCGATGTTGATTCCTTGGTCAAGACCTTTAAGGGGGTATTCAATGGTAAGATTGATATCCGTATCGCTCTTGATCGATCGGAGAAGTTTGATTTTTACCTGAGTCGATTGCCACTTATCGTTGGGTGGACGATGCTTTTGACATCCTGGGTGCTTCTTTCTTGGCACTTTACCATCCTCGGCCATCTGAGTAACCCCCTGGATCTACTGGTGGTTACATTGATTTCTTTTATGGGAGCGGTTGGTTTGGGAGTCATTTCTGGTCTTGTTGTTGGTATCTTTTTCGCAGCTGCTTTACTTTTTTCCAGAAGGTTAGAATGCTGGGAGGCGATAACCAACTTTTTTGACTTTTCTGAGAAGTTGCGAGAGGAGCTTTCTCTTTCAGAGGATTATTTTCTGGAGAAAAGAACTTATCTTGTTTCTTTCTCAAAAATGGCAGATATTAGACTCGTCTCTTTTGCGCGAGATTTTTTAACAAAAGAGTCCGACATGCGCACTGCTGCAGCTTTGGGTAGAGACTGCGATGCGGTAGTTCAGCTTGGAAGCATGGCAAGTGAGGCTAAGAGAAAGTTCATGGAAAGTCACGAGTTCTTTAGTAAATATCTCTTGGCTGATCCGAATATCTCGGAGTATTACAATCGAGCCAAAAGAAAAGAAGAAGAGGCTCATCGCTCCCATGTAATGTAAGTATTCACGGCCCGAAGATTAAAACCTTCGAGGCCGTTTTTTATTTTTCCAAATTTATTGTATTTGCATCCCGCATCCTGCATCCCTCCCGCGAGCATTTGAAAATATTGTGCTGATTTTTCATGGGAGTGAACGGCCCGTTAGGGCAAATCACCCCAGGAGCTACTGCGACTTCGGGTGATTTAGTGAACGGAATGAAAAATTCAGGCCATGATTTTCACCTGCTCGCAAGTTTTTGTGCTACTTTTTTGAAAAAGTGGCATAGCAATACCCACGGAAGGTTGAAAGGCTTTGTTCTTGGGATTGAATACGGAATTTGGATTCCAGCCTCCGCTGGAATGACACAAATACGGCATGGATCCCGGATCAAGTCCGGGATGACAGGCAAAATACGGAAAAAGTGTATCGGTTCCGGTCCTACCGGTGGGAAAAATCCCTAAAATTACCTCAAAACCCTTATCTTATATATAGTCACAAAATCACCAAAATACACTTTTTATCTAAATTTAGCCAAAAAAGTCAAAATCAGGACATTTAGACCATTGCCAAAATCTTTTATTTGTCTTATAATTCATCTTGAATTAACGGGCTAAAAGCTGGTTGGCTTTTGAGCTCTTTGAGACCAAAAAGTCCGAAGTATTGATTAAATTGAAACCAACTGTAACAAATAACTAACTTTAGCGTCTTAACTAATGAAGAGTCCATTTTCTGATAAGATTCTCTTTCTGAAGATAACCAAATTAGATCCGGAAGCCTACGGGCAGTTTTATGATTTGTATATTGAGAAGATTTATCGGTTCATCTTTTTTAAAGTAAATTCTACAACTGACGCCCAAGATTTGACCTCAGAGACCTTCCTGAAGCTATGGCAGTGTCTCAAAGAGGGCAAAGAGATTAAAAATCTGAATTCTTTCGTCTACACGATTGCAAGGAATTTGGTCATTGATTTCTACCGGCGAAATGCCCGGCGCGAACAAGAGACAATTGATCAGGAGGAATTAAATAAAATTCCTGACGAAACTGATTTCTTGCAAAAGCAGGATGTCGACGCCCAGCTTCAGGGAGTTCTCGGGGGCTTAGATAAGTTGAAGGATGAGTATAGGGAAGTGATCGTTTTGAGATTTTTAAATGAATTATCAATAAGTGAGATTTCGGGAGTGCTTGGCAAATCCGGAGGCTCAGTCAGAGTTTTACTTCATCGAGCGATGAAAACCTTAAAAGAAAGCATCAATGAGCAATAATGAATTAAGAAAAAATCTAGGCAAGTTGAAAGACCTTGAGATCGGTGGACGACCTCAGGGTTCTTGGGTTTCCGCTAATCGCGATATTTTGATGAGTCAAATAAAGCCTATGTCTGTGGCTAGTCGTGAAGAATCGTCTAGCACCTTCTCTTATTATGTTAGATATTTTAGTTCAGTATTAAAAAACGGTGTCTTAAAACCAGTTGGCGCTTTTGCGGTTGTCGTGCTCACCATGCTTGGTTATACTGCTATGTCTAGCATTGCTAGCGCTAGCTTACCTGGCGATGCCATGTATCCAATTAAGACCGCTAGCGAACAAGTTCAATTAGCTTTGACTTTTTCAGCCGATCAAAAGACAGCTTTACAAATGGACTTTATTGGCCGTCGCGCCGATGAGATTCAAACTTTGGCTAAACAGCCGGATCAAAATCCAGTTGCTCAAGCTAAAAAGGTTTCTCAGGCTGCTAAGACTATCGCTCAAGATGTAAAGACTGTTAAAGATAGCTTAAACAAAATCAGTGCTGCTGGCGATAAAGATGGCATTGTTCAATTAGCTAAGACAATCGATACAAAGACTTTAGAGGTCGGCCAAACTCTTGCTACTGCCCAAAAAGATTTGCCAGCTGAAGTCAAAGTAAATGTTGCCAAGGATATGAAAGATGCTATTAAGACTAATGATGATACTGGTGTTACTGCTTTGACGGTGATTGTGGATAACTATAAGAAGGGGGATAGTGGTATTTCTGACGCTGAAGTCACTAGTCGCGTAGCGGATCATATCAAGACGGTTGAAAACAATATTGCGACAGCCGATCAGGCAGCAAAAACATTACTCGCCGCTCCTCAGATTTCTAATGTTTCTACTACCACTATCGTTAATGTCCTAAAGACCGTAGTTGATCCAACTACAGTTTCTACAAGTAGTGTTTCAAATACAGCTACAACTACTTTACAGGCGATTGCAGAGAAACCTCAGCAAGCTCAGAATATTATTGATCTTGCTAAGGATTCGGTGGAGAAAAAAGATTTTGGCGCAGCCTTAACTCAAATTCAGGAAAGTAAAAATATTGTAACGGATGTAACGGCTGGCGTGCAGGCGGTGTCGGGTGCGATTCAAGCAGATATTAATGCAAGTAGCTCGGCCAAGACGGATGTTCCATCGACTAGCACCACTTCTACTGATCAAAAATCATCCACTTCTCAAAGTACGGTAAAATAAGGTAAAATATAGCATTCGCAGTTTCAGTGTTTAACCCGTTGGTTTTTGGCCAAAATTGGCTGAAAGCCCCCGGAATTAAATCTTGAAGCAATTCAGGGTTTTATATCAAAAAGGGTTCATTAAAATTTGGGGCGAAATAGTTCATGGGTTCTTATTTCTGTTAAATCAAAGGTTGAGTCACTCGGTGACGGTTTAGCTGGGGGTAAGTTTAGGAAATCTTCTTGTTATCATGGAGATTCTAATTCATGGGTTATCCCGAATTCCAAATGAATCTTTTAACTAATAAAATTCATTATGAAAAAAGTTTTGACTTACGTTGTAGTAGTCGCTACTATGGTATGGTCTCTAGGCATTGCCTCTATTGTTCCAGCTTTCGCTGCTACAAAGGCTGTTGCTACCGTTTCTTACACCACTCCTGTGGCTGGAGATTTGGTAAAGACTCCTACCTATTCAGCTGTCTACTTCATTGGTTCAGATTTGAAAAAGTATTTATTTTCAACTGAAAATACATTCTTTACTTGGTACTCCGGTACTTGGGCTCAAAACCCAGTAAAGAACATTTCCCAAACTGATTTTGACGCTATTTCTCTTGGTGGCAATGTCACCGCTAGACCTGGTGTTAGTTTGATGAAATTCGATAACAGCCCTAAGGTTTACGCTGTTACTCCAACTGGTATCACTTATGTTTCTGATTCAGTCGCTCAAGCTTTGTATGGCGCTACTTACGCTAAAGGCGTAATCACTATCCAAGCTTCTTTTGAATCAAACTACACTAAGCTTGCTGATACTACTTCCTATCCTACAGCTACTTTAGTTAAGTTGGCTTCTAGCGATGCTGTTTATTACATCAATGGTACTACCAAGCAATTGGTTACTTCTGATGTTTTCACTGCTAGCAAATTCAAGTCCAGCGCTGTTTTGACTGTCCCTTCTTTGGCTGCTTACACTGATGGAGCTGCTTTGGCTTCTTCCTTCAATGTTGTAACTCCAGGTGTTGGTCCAGTAATTTCTGGTAGCGTTACAGTTTCTTTAGCTGCTAACACTCCAGCTTCAAACACAATCATCGCTGGTCAAGCTATTGCTGACCTTGGACACTTTGTGTTCGCTGGAACAGGCAATGTTACCACTTTGAAAATTAAGAGAATTGGTGTTTCCCAAGATGCTACATTAAACAATGTATATCTTTACGATGGCAACACTAAGTTGACTGATGCTGGAACTGTTTCCAATAGCTATGTCACTTTCTCCAACCCAAATGGTATCTTTACTGTTTCCGGTTCTAGAACTATCTCTGTCAAAGCTGACATTTTAGCTGACACCGCTTCTCAGACCGTTTCCGGTCAGACTGTTGGTGTTGCTATTAATGCCGCTTCCGATGTTTCTGGTGTTAATGTCACTGGTTCTTTCCCAATCGTTGCTAATATTCAATCCATTGCTTCAGCAACTAACTTAGCTCAAGCTAACTTTAGTTCTTCAGTAACTGGTGCTGCTTCCACTATCAATGCTGGAACAATCAATACAACTATTTGGTCTGATTCAGTTAGCATTTCCAACAAAGCAGTTGCTTTGAACTATGTTAAGTTGACTCAAATTGGTTCTGTCACTTCAGCTAATATCAACAATTTCAAGTTGTATGTTGATGGCAACCAAGTTGGTACTGCTTCTTTGAGCAGTGATAACACTTTGGCTTTTGATCTTTCTGCTTCTCCAGTTAATATGAACACTGGCAACAGAACTATCGAAGTTAGAGCTGATATCAACTCTGGAGCTTCCAAGACTTTCAGCTTCTCATTACAACAAGCTTCTGATGTAGTTTTAGTTGACACCAACTATGGTGTTGCTATCACTCCAACCAGAGCTGGTTCTAGCTTCTCAGCTATTTCTACTGGTACCTCAACTATCGCTGGTGCTTCCACTGGCGCTTTGACTATCACTACTGATCCTTCCTACAATGCAACTCAAATCGTTAAGAATTCTTCTAACGTAACTTTGGGTAAATGGATTGTTAAGGCTTATGGTGAAGATGTTAAGGTTATGCAATTGTCTTCAGTTGCTAACGTAGCTTTCGGTGCTGGTGTTACATCTACTAGCGAATTCATTAACAATGTTGCTATCTACGTTGATGGCGTCCAGGTCGGCAGTGCTCAGAATGCTAATTTGAGTGCTTTAGCTGGTTTGAATTCCTCTTCAACCTCAGGTACTGGTTCTATTACCACTACTTATGGTTCTGGCAATTTGTTCACTGTTGCTGCTGGTCAGACAAGAACAATTGAAATCCGTGGCGATCTACAGTTGAACGACAGCACTAGAGTTTCTAGCGTTAGCGCCAACTTATTGATCCCAGCCAACGAAGTTCAGGGCGTCAGCTCTTTCCAGACTTGGCCAGCTTCCTCAGTCACTTACACAGCTGCTAACACCTTAAGCGTTGTTGGTGGTCAATTGACTGTTGGTAAGACTGCTTCATTTGTTAACCAAACTGTAGCTCCAAATGTAGCTGCTCAAAAGATTGGTTCTTTCACTGTCCAAGCTTCCAATGCTGAAGGTGTAAGAATTTCCAATGTTAATGTTGCTATCGCTACTGCTGGTAACACTGTTGGTGGTTTAAGCACTAACTACTTGTCAGATTTATACATTGCTACTGGTTCAACCCTTTCAAGCAAGGTAAATCCACAAGCTTCAAACAATTTCTCTGTTGACTTCACTATTCCAGCCAACGGAACTCAAGTTGTTGATATCTATTCTACTATTGGTAATGCAACTGGTACTGTTTCTACAACCGTGTCTTTCACTGGCAGAACTGTCAGCAGCCAGACAACCGCTAATGGCGGACCAACTGTTGGTCAAACCATTACTGTTGGTAACGGTACTTTAAACACTGCTAATTTTGCTAACCCAATCGTCAATACTTCAATGCAAGCAGTCTATGCTATTGGTGGCAGCTCAGCTAGTTCCTTTGTTGTTTACAATTTGAAGGCTACTAATGCTCCTATCACCGTAGACGAAATGACTTTCGGCATTGCTCTTGGTGGAACAGCCACTTCTGGCGATGTGCCTGTAACTTCAGTTGGCGTCAATGGCCAAACTGCTAATGTTATCGGTTCTACTGTCACTGTAACTGGTTTGAACTTAACAGTTCCAAACACCAACTCAGGACTTGATGTCCCAGTTACTGCAACTTTGAACAAGGTTGGTTTAACTGGCATTTCTTCAAACGATAGTGCTAAGTTGACTTTGACTTCTGTCAAGTGGCATGCAGGTGGAACAACCGCTACTACAGGTGTTACCGCTTCCTCTTCCAATGAAATCTTCATTGTGAATAGCAAGCCGGTTGTCACTTTGAACAGCGTAACAGACAAATTAACCAATAATACTACAAGAGTTGGTCAATTGACTGTTGCTGCCGATGCTAACGGTGCTATCACCTTAGAGCAGGTACCTTTGACTTTCAGTACAACAACTGGAATTACTTTCGGTTCTAATGCTGTAGTCCTTAAGGATGGTGGCTCTACTATTAACACCACTAGTGGTACTATTAATGGTTCTACTGGTGCTGCTACGGTTGTCATTACTGGTGGTTATAAGATTTCAGCTGGTCAAACAAAGACTTTTGATATCTATGTAACTCCATCTGGAGTCACTGGTACTTCTGGAAGCGCTTCAGTATCTGTTGCTCTCAGCAGCAATGCAGCTAACTTCCTATGGGATGATACTGATGGCACTTCTTCTGGTCTTGGATTGCATGGAACTAATATTTATAACTTCCCATCCAATACCGTTTCTGTTCAGAACTAACTTTTCTTAAGAATTAATTTTCTTAAAGACTAGTAGGGTTTTAGAAAGACTCGCTCGCAAGAGCGAGTCTTTTGTTTTTGTTAATTTTATTTCACAGATCAATTTTATTATTGTATAATTACAGTAATATCTAATTAAAAAAATAAAATTAATTAATAAATATGAAGATGAGCAAAAAAATATTATTATTTATTCTTCCTCTTTTGTTTGCTGGAGCAATTCAAGTTTCAGCAGCCACAACACCAACCTTAACACTAACAGCCAATGGCAGTGGTGATAACGTGGATATTAGTGTTTCCGGTGATGCCAATACTAATGTTTTAATGTATTATGTCGCGACCAACTCTGGCTTAAAGCTCCAATCTCTGGGCAGTACTAATTCTAGCGGTTTATTGTCCACCACTTTGAGTTCTTCGGCTCTGGGCGTTGCTTCCACTAGTCCAGTTTATGTCAGGACGGGAGGAGTGAGTGGTCCGCAGTCAAATTCCGTGGCTTGGCCTTATGCTACATCTTCGAGTAATTTGACTTTAAGTTCCACGGGCATTGCCTTGCCGGTCGGTCAGTCAACTATTATCAATGCTTATAATAATGGCACAAATTTAATTTATCTTTCCAATAATTCTAATCCATCAGTAGCTAATGTTAATATTTCTGGCAGTCAGTTAACGATTTTGGCCATGACTTTTGGTCAAACTGCTATTACGGTTTGTACTCAGGGATCAGTTACTAGTTGCGCCAGCGCTTATGTTACGGTGACCAATTCTGGCTCAGGTTCTTTGACCTTTAGTCAAAATAGTCCAACTATTGCCTCTGGCCAGAGCTTGCCAGTAACTATCAGTGGGGGAACGGGCGCTTATACTGTTTTAAATAATTCTAATTCCACCGCAGTTTCCACAAGTATTACCGGATCCACTATGACTGTGACAGCCAATGGCTCTACTGGTTCAGCGGCGATTACTGTTTGCTCCACGGATATTTCATCTTGCGGAATTATTAACGTCACGATTGGCAATATTAGTTCTTCAGCGATCATTTTTAATCAAACGAATCCAACCTTGTCTGTTGGTCAAAGCCTAAGCGTTGGCATGTCCGGAGCCGTTGATGGAACGTATAATATTTCAAGTAACTCAAATCCAAGTGCCATTACTGCTAATATCTATGGCAATACCTTAATTTTGGTCGCCCAAAATATTGGTACCTCGGCGATTTCTGTCTGCGGCGTGTCTGGGGGTTGTAATGTTATTACGGCTACAGTGGGTTATACTTCAAACGGTGGCAAATTGACGCTTAGTCAGACATCTCTGTCTTTGATGGCTGGACAGAGCGTGAGTGTGATTATTTCTGGAGGAACAACTCCTTACACTCTTACTCCGTCAGCTGGTTCGAGCTCCATTTATAGTACTAATCTAAACAATAACATTCTGACTGTTTCCGGTGTTGGCGCTGGCTCGTCAAGCCTTAATGTCTGTTCGGCTGGTGGTGCTTGTACGACTTTGTCTGTCTGGGTTAATGCTTTAACCTCCTCGGCTATACTATCCCTAAGTCAAAATAATCTTTCGTTAACTACTGGCAGTAGTGCAAATGTTTATTTGACTGGCAATGGTGGATATTATATTTCCAACAACTCAAATACCAGTGTTGCCACTCCTTCATTGAACGGCTCAACTGTGACTATTGCCGCTACCGGAGCCGGTAATTCCAACATTACTGTTTGTCAAAACGGGGGACAATGCAATGTTATTTATGTCAGCGTGGTAACAGTTAGTAATTCCTCTCAGACAAATAACAATAACACGACAAATACAACAGTCGATAATTCCACTTCAGGTTTATCTTTGGTAAAAATTGCTAAAAACTCCGCTGTTTATGCGCTCAGTGGCAATACTCGCAGACTTTATTCTAATGAATCAACTTTTTGGTCTTGGCATCAAGGCACTTGGACTGATAATCCAGCGACGGTCGTTAGTCAAGATGTTTTTAATAATTATATCTTAGCTAAAAATATTACCGCTCGACCTGGTTCGATAATTAAGTTTGATAATAGTCCATCTATTTATGCGGTGGTTGGCGATGCTAAGATTTGCCAGATTGCCTCTACTACCGTGGCTGACGCTTTGTATGGAACCAATTGGTATAATCGCTTAATAACCATTCAGGGGTCATTTGAGGCTGATTATAGCGTTGATCCGGCTTGTAAGATTAATGATTCCTCAGTTTATCCTGATGGCTCCTTAATTCAGTATCAGGGTTTCAGTGATGTTTGGTATATTTCTGGTGGTCAAAAACGTCTAGTAAGTGATGCTGGACTAAAGGCAAACAATTTTAATCTCAATAATTTGATAAAAAACGTTTCATCTTTGCATAGTTATCTCAGCGGCACGCCAATTTCGGCTAATGATTCCTCGATTTTTAACCTTAAATAGTCATTTTAGACAAAGATTTCACTCAAAAAGGCAAACTTTCCAGTAGTTTGCCTTTTTTAAGTCAAAATGTTAAAATTGACTCATTCAAATCATTAAAATTTAAGCTAAATATGAACAAATCTACCATTGCTACCATTGCTAAGTGGGTCATCTGGGCTTGTCTTGGTGCTATCGTTTTCTCGGTTTTGTATGTTGAGAGTAGGATGTTTTTCCCCTTCATTGTTGGTAAAACCCTAGTTTTTCAGATAGCGACCGAGATTATGTTTCTTGCTTTTTTGTGCCTTTCTTGGGCGGATGGCAAATATCGCTTAAGGTTTAATTGGGCAGTGATTTTAATCGGAGCTTATCTGATTATTTTGACCATTGCTTCGGCCTTTGGTAATGATTTTTATCACAGTTTCTGGAGTAATAACGAACGCAGTGACGGTTTATTATTGTTGACTCACTTGTTCTTGTTTGTCCTTGTTTTGTCTAGCTTCTTGCGAGATATGAAAAACTGGCTGGCGGCCTTCGATGTGTTTTTTGGCGCTACGGTGGCAATTTCTATTGTAGCCATGGATCAGTTCTTTGCTTTGACTTTTCCCGGTTCATGGAGCGATCATTTCCTGGCTTCCAGTAATGGTGCTCGCTTGGCCGTTACGATTGGTAATGCTGGCTATGTGGCTGGCTATTTGGTTTTCGCCATTTTTATTGGTCTATTTTTGTTTTTTAAACGCAAAAATAATTATTTGAAGTATATCTATTATTTGCCAGTTGTCCTGCTTCAATATTTCTTAACTCTGGAAACTCAGACTCGTGGTGGCATGATCGCTTTGTTTATTGCCACGATTATTTTTGGTTGCTATTTAATATTTTTCTATTTTAATAACAAAATCGTTAAAATTATTGGCTTGGTGGCCATTATTGCTAGTATAGTTTTTGCTGGCTGGATTTTTGCCAATAAGAATTCCCAAATTGTTAAAAGTGTGCCAGCCCTAGAGAGACTAACTTCTATTTCTCTCAGTGATGCTACGACTAATAATCGCTTTGCGACATGGGGCTTTGCTTTCCAGGGTTTCAAACAAAGCCCAATTCTCGGTTACGGTCAAGAAAATTTTTATCAGGTTTTTGATAGATTTTATACCACCAAAAATACCGAGCAATGGTTTGATCGCTCACACAACATGATTTTTGATCGCCTGATTACCGGTGGATTGATTGGATTAATTTCATATTTAGCTTTGCTTATTTTGCCGTTTTATTTTATGTGGCAATTTTATCGCAAGGAGAATGAAAATAAGGAGATTACCGGTGGTCAGCCTATGAGAAGATATTTAACCCCTGTGCTTTTTGCGATTTTGATTTTGGGTTATATTATTCAGAACATGTTTATTTTTGAAGCTTTGGCGACCTACATTCCTTTGATGTTAATCTTGAGTTTTGCTGGACTTTATAGTAAGCATTTTAACTGGAAATTTTTGGAATCACCGAAGTTTAAATCGGCAATTTTGGTTATTGTGGTAATTATGATTATTCCTTTTGTTTATATTTTCAATCTGAGACCGGCGTCTGCCAATATGGATTTAATTAAAATTATTTCTACTCAAAACTCAATTTCTCAAACATCTGATTCTTTTGAGTATCTCTTGAGTCAAAATACTTTTGGTAATCAAGAATATCGTCGCCAGTATTTTAGCTGGTATGCTGGAGCTCTTGATAACTATATTCATGGCAGTGATAGATCGGCTCAGACTGAACAGGATTTAGCTGCGGCTGGGCAAAAAGTGGAGAATCAGCTTATTGCTCAGATCCAGGAAAATCCTCACAGTGTTAGTAATTATTTATTGCTGATGAATTTTTATAATTCAGCTTACTTTTTTGATATCACTAGATTAGATAGGGCGATCAAGGATTTCGATTACGCCATTAAGTTAAGTCCTGGTAGACCCCAGGTTTATTATACTGTAGCGACTTCCTATTATTATTTGGCTGGATATTATGATAATCAGAAAAAACCAGATTTAATGGCCCTTAATTATCAAAAGGCTTTTGAGTATTTCTATCTTGGTGCTGGAAAGAATCTTAATCATTCAAATTCCGATGCTTTTAACGGCCTATTCAATTTCCTTGGCTCAGTTAACAAAAATCCTAGCTTGATGACCGCTATCTCTAGTGGTGATTATAACGGACAGGGGATTGTTGACGTGTTAAAAAATGTTTCTAGTTGGATAAGTTTCGATGATCAGAAAAAGCAATTTGATGATTTTGTAAATATTTTGATTTCCGCCAATCCAAAAGACAAACAGCTTCAAGACAAGTTGACTGGATTATTAAAGTAAGATGACTAAAAACTGGAGGGAAAAAATTAAAAACATTTTTAATCACTATGGTTTTAGGCGATATCTAAAAAATACCAGCTGGATGTTTTTTGGTCAGGTTTTTTCTCTTGTTGTAGCTTTTTTTGTTGGTGCTCGTATTGCACGTTATCTCGGACCAGAAAATTATGGTGTATTAAATTACGTGCTTAGTTTTGCCGGTATTTTTGGAACGATAGCCTCCTTGGGAGTTGATAATATTTTAAGTCGGGAGATTATTTCTTATCCTGAAAAAAAAGATAAGTTGTTAGGAACCGGATTTGGGATAAAGATTTTTGGAGGTTTTTTGGCTTTTATTTTGTCGACAGTATTCGTATTGATATTTGAACAGCAGGCTCTAATTAGATTGCTGGTCATTTTATATTCCTTGGTATATATTCTTCAGGCGATTAATGTTATTGGCACTTTTTTTCAGGCAGAAGTAAAAGCTAAATATAATGTTAAGGTTCAATTATGGGTTACTAGTATCTCGGCAGTCTTAAAGCTATTGGTTATGTTTCTTGGTGGGGGAGTTCTCTGGATATTTTTGATTTATATTTTTGATTTTATCTGGCAAGGCATAGGATTAATCTGGATTTATAAGAGGATTGGCTTTAAAATATCATATTGGAAATATGATTCGTCATTGGCCATAAAAATTTTAAAAAATTCTTGGCCCTTGATGTTAACGGCAGCCGTCTCTTATATTTATTTCAAAATAGATCAGGTTATGGTTGGCAACATGCTGGGGAATAGAGAAGTCGGTTGGTATGCGGCCGCAGTGAAGATAGCTGAAGTCTCTTATTTTTTGCCTGGGATTATTTGCGCCTCTCTTTTCCCGGCCATAGTTAATGCCAAGAAAATAGGGATTGATTTTTATAATCGCCGTCTCAGAAATTTTTATTTGTTGATGGCCATCACTCCTATTCTCATTAATATTCCAATAATGATTTTGGCCAGACCTATCATTATTGTATTGTTTGGGCCTGATTATTCCCCTTCAATTGAAATTCTAAAGATATATATTTGGTCAAGTATCGGTTTGTTTTTGGGTTGGGCGGTGCAGTATCATCTAACTTCAGAGAATTTTATTAAGACTATTTTTATCACTAATCTTCTTGCCATGATAACAAATGTGGTTTTGAATATTTTTCTTATACCAAGGATTGGACTATATGGGGCGGCATTTGCCACCCTGATATCTTATTCTATTTTGCCTCTATCTGTTCTGGTAATAAAAATGAAAATATTTAAAAAACAAGAGGTTTAACGGTAGTGAGACAGCTAAAATAATAATGTCATGGAAAAAATAGATCAAAAAATTATCAATGAGTCGTGTTTTTTAATTTCAACATTTGATGCCAGAGAAAAATTTCTTGATCCGTTTTTTTATTATTACAAAAAATTTATTGGAAGTGAATTTAGAATTTATCTTGCCAAAGAAGAAAAAGAATATAGGTGCAAGGAGGGTATTAATATTAAACAACTCAATTATAATTTTCCGCACACATCCAAAAACTTGGGTTACTGCAACTCTTGGGGTTCTAGGTTGAAGAGTGCGTTGGGAATTATAAAAAATGATGGGTATAAATATGTAATATTTATATGCGATGATGGCTGGATTAAAAGCCTAAGCCTAGATAAATTTAATACCGTAATTGATAAAATAGAAAAATATAATGCCGACAGAATTCAATTAATTGGTTCTTCTGAAGGCTATATTTTAGAACCTCTGGATAGTGAAATTTCGTTGATTAGTCCCAGAAGTGATGTGCCGTGGTATTTAAATCATCAAGCTTCTATTTGGAAGATTGATAGTCTTGATCAGCTGGTCTTAGAAAGCGACTGCGCAACCACAAGTGAAAGAGATGGGAGTCAGAGAAGTAAGGAGCTCAAATGTCGATTCTTGACCTTTAATGAACCGGTGCTTGATTCGATTGGTGTTAATCATTCTTCTGGAGGCATGTATGTCTGGGGGCAGAAAATGTTAAGGCAATTTTGTGTCGAACGTAATTTAAACTACGAAGAATGCTCGAAAAAATTTAAGTTAAATAATGATTCGGAAAAGAAATATTTTTCTTTTAATGACCTTGTTAATTTACTTAGAAAAATAATGCCTCGACGACTATACCTCCTAATTAGGAAGGTTTATAATTCAATCGCAAGATAATGGTAAATAAGAAAATAAAAATTTACTCAGATAGAAAATATCTCACTCAAGAAGAGTATGAGCCGATATTTTTCCCTTTTTGGGGCAAGAGTCCTAAAGGTCTTGATAATCAATTAAATTGTAATTTTAATGATTACATAAAAAATGGTCATTTGTATTTTGAAATGGTGTCAATCGAGGATTGTGATTTTGTTGTTTTGCCAGAAAAATTTAAGAAAAATAAATTACCACTGATTCAGCCACTGATTGATTTAGCTGAAAAGCATAGTAAGCCCTTGATAATTTTTTTTGCCGATGACTCTGAGGAAAAAATAAATATAAAAAATAGTTATATTTTTAGGACCTCTTTATATGGTAAAAATAGGGATACTAATGAGTTTGCTTTACCAACTTGGAATGAGGATCTTTTATCTGAATACTGCAATGGAGAATTAAACATAAGAAAAAAAACGATTAAGCCTACTGTGAGCTATTGTGGCTATACCAAAAACTGGAAGGATATAATTAAGGGCTTACTTGGAGTTGACTATGGAATTTGGAGAAGTTTAAGGTATAAAGCTGTTGATTATATAAAAAAAGACAAAAGAGTAAATTTCAATTTTGTTATAAGAAATGACTTTTGGGCTGGTATGTATAAAAATGGAATTTTGGATTCGAAGGCCTTTAGGGGAGTTAGAAAAGAGTATGTTGGCAATCTTCTTAGTGGAGATTATGCTTTATCAGTTAGAGGAAAGGGAAACTATTCAATTCGTTTTTATGAGGCGCTGAGCTTGGGCAGGATTCCATTATTTATTGATACT
>CAIVNC010000039.1 GCA_903907165.1 Candidatus Buchananbacteria bacterium | reverse complement strand
ATAACGTTATCAAAACGCCAGCAACATCGACTGCAAGTTGTACTGAAGATAAATGGGTGTGTGGTACTTGGGGAAGTTGTTCATCGGGTCTTCAGAATAGAACATGTAATATTTCTGTTAATTGTTCTTCAGTTAATACCCCATCTCCAGCAACATCTCAAGAATGCACAAATTCATCAGGGTCAGGATCAGATCAAACTTGCACACCAAATTGGCAATGTGGATCATGGAATACTTGTTCTAATTCACAACAATCAAGAGTTTGTAGCGATCTGAATAGTTGCGGTACTTCTACAAATAAGCCAAGTACATTGCAGTCCTGTACTGTTGAAACTGCTCAACCGGAATTCACCATTTCAAAAGGGTCAAATGCTCAAAGTGTATTATCTCAAACGCCCAACCAAACATTCGGTACTTTCAATATGTCACTAAGCGGTGAGGCTATTACTGTTAAAACGGTAAGTTTTAATATAAATTTATTGCATACAAATGACACAAATCCAACAGAATCTAGCGATAGTATATATGGATATCCAACGGCTTACATATTAAGTCCAAGTGGACAACAGATCGGTACGTTTAGCGGTGCAACAAATGGATTCTATAAAACTAATATTACATTTACTAATGTTAATTTTTTGACTAGCGGTACATATAAGATAATTGGTGCTGGCCAAGGAGTCTTAGGTGACATACTTACATTATCAACAAACCCATCAACGAATTGGTCAAATGCAACCGGCAAAACATCGGGTAAAAATGTTATTTTGCCAAATACTGCAATTACAATGGATACTATAACTTTTTCTACAACAGGGACTACATATGCAACTGATGTGGCACCAACACTTACGAAACAGTCATTAAGCTCATATTCTTTAAATGGACAAACATATCCGGGGACATATTTACAGCCACAGTCAGGTCAAACCAGTATTTTGGTCGTGCCTTTTTCATGTGTCTTTCCGCAATCGCCCCAGTACTGGATTAATCCTGCAAATGCATTAAACTACGATATTATTTCATCAGATTTTACCAAAGATGATATTTCGTTAAGCGTTACGCAGAACAATAATTGTCCTTCAATAATTCTCAACGCTCTCCCATCAAAAGCTGGAAAATTTCAAATTAAAATAAATGATTTAAAGTTTGATGGTGAGAGTGGTACAAAAAGTGCTATTGGTGTGCCATTAACTACATCCCAATTTGAAGTCAGAGATCCAAATGTTATAACTCTTTCAAGTTCTAATCCTGATACAATTGTTTATGTAGGTAGTGGACATTCAAGTGCAACATTGCAATTTGATTGGGTTGGATCAGAGCCAAATACTGGATGGCCTTCATTTGGATATATCTATTATCCATGTAACACTAATGACACCTGTCAGGATCCTGTATCTGTCGCGATCGGACATACTGCAACGTCAGTTATTTCTCTGAAGCCGGGTTTTAGTTATGCTAGAATTGTTCTTCAAATGCCAGTACTGCAAGGCACTTGGAGTTCCTCGCTTACATTACAATAGTATTTACGAGATATGGAAATTATTAAGTGTACATGCGAAACACCGTGCACATATTCACCAAACTGGGATGTTTTAATGGAAGGTGTTGATGAAACAGAGGGAAGGTTTGGTGATGTGTCAGTCCGAAGATGTTCGGAGTGTGGAAAATTGTGGCTATGTTATCATGTTGAGTATGAGGCATTCACCAAATCTGGAAGATGGTTTAGGTGTTTAATTACAGAGAATGAATTAAAGCATATCAAACCAGAGAATGCGGTTGATGTTATTGGCAGGAGCGAATGGTATTTTCGGGGTGGATCGTATTTTAATGGAGAGGCAACTTTTGCTAATGGCAAACCTCATGTGGGATTATAGATTATGACAATTTCGACTAAACTCAATCATAGCATCTGGCTCAAATTACTTTTGTTTTTACCATTATACTTTTTGCTGTATTTTGTAATGATACAATATCAGCCTGTTTGTGAATTGGGAGGTAGGCTTATGAAGGCGGTATCTCTTAAAACATTTATTGATTCTTGGACACCGGTGAATATCTACATCATGTGGCCGTATTTAGCCTGTCTTATTTATGTTCCTTTTTCAGGGGTAGTATTTGCTCTTAATCGTAGGATAAGTGCAATACAAGTTATCTCATTTTATTTTTCTGTGGTATTGATATATTTGATAACTTACGCCATTTATATAGTTTTTCCAACTACAGCCTCGGGAGTTATGCTTACATCATTCGGACCCAACCAGCACTTATTTATAAATGAGGGAATGTTTCAGGCATTGCAAGATTTATACAAGCAAAGCACTCCGCTTGGTGATTTTCCAAGTCTTCATGTCGCACCACTGGTTTTTATGGGAATGTTTCTTTACAAATATTGGCGTTCCTTATTTTGGGTATTTTTGCCTTTTGCCTTTTTCGGTGCAGTCGGCACTTTTGTGTTGAAGTTTCACACTTTCGCAGGTTTCGTGGGTGGGGCAGTAATGGGGGTTATTGGTTATTATATTTTTTACGAGAAATTTACTTCAAAATATATCAATAAATTTTTTCACGAACAATAAAAATATGACAGAAGATAAAGAAATTATGTATATAAGTTCAAAAGATGCTCAAGAGATAGCAAAAAACACGCCACAAAAGCATGAATTTTTGTCAGATGATTTAATAATTAGAATAGTTAATTTTAAAAATATTTTAGGTGAGGCAGATGAAACATCAATCGATCAGACCATTTTAAACTTTAAGCACGATACTCATCCCGAACGAGAAGTTGTGATATGGGAGTGGATTGCTAATTTTTACGAGTATATAAATAAATTGTATACGAATCTTTCATTGGAACAACAAAAGGAGGTTTTGGGAGTTGCATTGCATTTGTCGAGCGGAGTGAGAGACTTGCATCGATTTAACTTTGTTAAGGTGCTACCGGACGAAGTATTAAAAAAGATGTTAGATTTAGTAGCGGAGGATAAAAATTCATAATTATTTCATCTTTTCTTTAGAATAATTTTAAAAGCGACCATGTATAATGCATGGTCGCTTTTTGCTGTGGAAAAATTCAAATAATATGATATATTACTCGGTTAATGTCAAAACGGCATTAATTTGACTTAATCGGTGGATACGGTACTATCCAACCCGATTGAGTTTTTTATTAATCGAAAAGACGGCAAAAGTCCGCCTTTTCTAACCCGACAGGCAAAGTGCATTTACCTGCTGGGCTATTTATAATTTAACACGAGTTAGATAATTTATCCACAGTAAATATCTATCTCGTCAAAAGGTGTTATGAATACAAACGAACAGCTGTATGGCCAGTTTTTGGATTGGCTTACGATCGGTCACTCCCCAGAGACCGTGCAATCTTATCGCTGGGGGCTTAAGATTTTTGTCGACTGGTGCGATGGCACCGAAAAGGACATCATTGATATTAAGGATGATGACTTCGTTGACTACTCTCTGTATTTGAAAGAGATCAGAAGGGTTAAGAATAGCACTCATGCGAGTTACTTTTGCAGTTTACGTACATTTTGGCGCTGGTTGTATCGCAAAAAATTAGTTTCATTCAATGACGATGTTATTCCAGTGCCAAAACAGGATGATAAGGAACATTATCCATTTGTGTCGCAGAATGAAGTCGACAAGATGCTGAATTTGTTTGACGACTTTTATCCCGACCAACTACGAGACAAGACCATTGTCTCATTTTTATATGCGACCGGTGTTCGTTTGGGTGAGTTGCTAAGTATTAATGTCGATGACGTGGATTTGATAGAACGAAAGATGGTTATTAAAACCTCAAAACGATTAAACCACCAGCGAGAGATATATTGGAATGACAAGGTGAATGACTTGCTTGAAAAGTGGATCACAGTCAGAAATAAGCTCGAGTTAAAGACACCATATAAAACCAGTGGGCTATTCATTAATATGTCGACCAAGAAGTATGGGCAGAGGATCGGTAAGGATGCGGTTCAGAAAATGTTTAGAAAATACAGGTATTTGGCAGGGATTGAGAAGAACATTTCAGCTCATTCTTTCAGGCATGGGTTTGGTAAAAGGGCAGTTGAGAATGATGTTCATCCTCGATATCTGCAAAAAATGCTAGGTCACGCTAAGTTAAATACGACCATGTTTTACATGGGTGTGGCAGATGGTGAATTGGAACGAATTTATCGTCAAAAGATGCAAATGTGCTAATTTTTCTATTACTTTCGCTAAGGTTAGCTTAAAGGCAGGGAATTAGCCTTGACTTTTACAACCAGTATGGTAAAGTATAGTCAGTTAAGCATAAATTTCACACCACTATTGAAGGTTGCCTAGCAGGCACCATAATGGTCCAAGCGTTAATTTATACTACTCAAATACAAAAACAACCGGTGCAAATCGGTTGTTTTTAATTCTCCCTCCCCCTTACGAAGGGGGGAGGTTAGGAGGGGGTCTCTATTGACAAAATCCAAAAAAATGCCTAAAATGAGGGCAATCCAGACATTGGATTAAATCCTTTTGCACGTTGAAAACAATCAGGCTTTTAGCCTTTTTAAAATAGATTAGGAGTTAAATACATCTTGGTTGTGATAGGAGATGAGAAATGCTTAATCAACTAGCTTTTCCAACGCTTAAAGAAGCAGTCGGCCTTCTAATTGAAGTTGCCGATGGCAAAAGAAATCTACAGATGCCTGGTGACGGTCGGTACCAATCGAAAGAATTGAAGCCGTTTCTTGGCTATGATCAATTCGTTGGTTGGCTGATCATCGTGGAGTTTTTCTGGATGGTAGTTTTGGCTCGGCTTGGGATTATGCCCGAGTCAGAAGCCAAGCTCCTGACTCGTGATTTGCTGAAGAAGTTGTTGTTGCGAATCACTACGACCGCACAAGACAAGGAGGAAAGGAAGGGCGGAAATCATGATATTCTGGCTTTGTTGGTCTTGATGCGGAAAATTCTTCCTCGAAAGTTGCATCGGTGGCTGCATTTCGGTGCGACGTCTTATGACATCATTAGCACCGCTTATGCTCTTCAGGCCAAACAGACTTTTATCAATGTCTTTTGGCCGAAAATTCAAATGGTTGATGCAACCTGGAAAGATCATATCGATCAGACCGCTGAAATTGTTCAGGTTGGTCGCACTCATCTGCAGGACGCCTTGCCGATCACCGTCGGTTTTTGGCTTGCCAATCTGCACAGTCGGTTCGCCGATTCTGCTGATGAATTGAATTCCCTGAGTACTCGAATCAAAGGCAAATTCAGCGGGGCTGTGGGTAACTATGCGGCTCAAAGAGTCCTGATCAAGTGTGATATCGAGAAGGTCTTGATGGATTTGCTTGATCTGGCTCCGGCCAGAATTAGTACCCAGATTGTGCCGCCGGAAAGTTTGGCCAGGTTCTATCATGAGATGGTCTTGCTTTCCGGATCGTTAGCCAATCTTGGCGAAGATGTCAGAATTCTACAATCGTCAGCCGTCCAGGAAATCAGCAGTCTTTCTTCTTCGTCATCGACTATGGCTCAAAAACGATCCAACCCCATTGCCGCGGAACAAATGAGCGGCATGTTTGAGATTGTCAGAGCCGAATTCCAGAAGATTCATGGGACACTGGTTACTGACCTTCAGCGCGATCTGCGCGGTTCTTGTGTTATGCGCAGTTTCTCCGCGGTGACGGTTTATGTCTATCAGCAACTTCTTACCACCGAAAGAGTTTTCAAAAATTTCTCTGTTGATCAGAAGAGATGCGGAGAAAATCTTGACCGGTCAGCGAGATTACTGGTGGCCGAACTGCTTCATCTTTCTCTGCAGATGGCTGGCTACAAAGAAACTCACAGCTTGGTCAACAAGGTTATCGTGCCCAGGGCTATTTATTCATATCCCGATATGAATCTGGGCGAGGTCCTTGAAGACTATATTGATGAGTGTGTCAGGCAAATGCCAGAAAATTGGCAAAAGACATCCAGTGAAATGAAACAGGCCTGGAAAAAAGTTCCCGGTGATGTGAAGGTCATTTTGGCCAATCCACAGTTTTATATTGGCCGCTCGGTTGAGATTGCCAGGGCAGAAGCCAACAGGAAGTTGACGAAGATGCATTCGTAAAACGCAATCAAAATTCGCAGGAAGAAAAGGAGCGATGATTATGAAGGACTTGCTTATCAGTACCGATTTGCCGACTTATGTTGGCACGCTGGTCATGAGGGGAAAGGTCTGCGACGTCTATGACCTTGGCGTCTACGGATTCCTTATCGTCAGAACAGATCGGATTTCAGTGTTCGACGTGGTTGTTGGCGCCGTTCCGAGAAAGGGACTGGTGCTCAATGCCATCTCCAAGTACTGGTTCGAAAAACTGAAACATGTCATTGGCAATCACGTCATTTCTACCGATGTCGCCGATCTCCCTGAATACTTCGGCTCTTACCGTGAAGTTCTCGAGGGTCGGATCATGATCGTCAAAAAGACTCGGGTCTTGCCGATCGAAGCCATTGTTCGTGGCTACATCGACGGCTCCGCTTTCAAAGAATACCAGAAGAATGGTTCTTTCCTGGATCACGATCTTCCCTCGGGCTTGGTTCAGTGCAGTCGCTTGCTTCAGCCGATTTTTACGCCATCCACCAAGGCGGAGGCTGGTTTACATGACGAGAACATCACCTTCAAGAGAATGGTTGAAGTTCTCGGTGATCGCAATCTTGCCGAACGAGTTCGCGACTTCTCCCTTCAACTCTATTCCGAGGCTTACGCCATCGCCGAGCAAAAGGGGATTCTGCTCATTGACACCAAGTTTGAATTCGGACTTCTGCCCGATGGAAAACTGATTCTGGTTGATGAAGCCCTCACTCCCGATTCCTCGCGCTACGTCGCCGTCGCCGATTACAAGCCCGGGAAGGCTCAAAAGAGCCAGGACAAGCAACCCGTTCGTGACTACTACGAGTCCACCGGTTGGAACAAAAAACCGCCGGCTCCCGCTCTTCCTCCGGAAGTCGCTGAAGCCACTGCTGAGCGCTATCAGAAAATTCAGGGTATTATCCTGGCTGACTGATCGCCAATCCGCACATTTTCACCATCCGCCATCCTCGTTTTGAGGCTCTGGCGGTTTTTTATTTCCTCTTTTTTTATTTCCCAAAATGCGATATACTAAATATATGAAAAAGCTGAATTTGGCTAAAAATACCATACTTTACACAGGAGCCTTGACTATGCAAAAAGTCTTGTCTTTTTTGTATTTTATCGTTGTTGCTCGGGCTATTGGTGTGGCAAATACTGGCAAATATTCCTTTGCCCTGAGTTTTACCGCACTTTTTGCCATGGTTCTGGATTTTGGCTTAAGTCAGGTAATTATCCGGGAAAGTGCTAGAGATGAGGAAAAATCCAAGAAATTTTTGGCTAATATTGTCGCTTTTAAAATCTTAGCCTCCTTGCTAATTTGGGGTGTTATTGCCGTCGCTGTTAATTTGCTTAACTATCCTGAGATTACTAGACAACTGGTTTATATTTCAGCTCTCGTGATGGCCCTTGATTCTTTCTCGCTGACTTTTTACGGCGTGCTTCGTGGCCATCGCAATCTTCAATTTGAAAGTATTGGTGTGATCCTAAATCAGGTTATGGTGATGGTTGTCGGCTTCTTGGCGATTTGGTTTCATTTGAGTATTTTATTTTTTATTGTTGCTTATCTGGTCGGTAGTTTATTTAATTTGTCTTTTTCACTTTTGACTCTCAAAAGAAAATTGCATCTAACGCCTTGGCCGAAATTTGATCGTCCAATTTTGAAAGAGCTATTTAAGATTGCTTTGCCATTTGCCGTGGCTGGAATTTTTGTCCGCATTTATTCGTCCATGGATATTGTCTTGCTATCCAAAATGGCCAATGACTCGGCCGTCGGTTGGTATAGTGCCGCCTACAAAGTTGCTTTTGCTTTGCAGTTTGTTGGCGTGGCTTCACTTGCTGGAATTTATCCAGCCTTTAGCGCTTATCACGCGGAGTCCAAAGAAAAGTTAGCCGCTTCATTTGTCAAAGTTTTAAAATATTTAACTCTTATTTCTTTGCCTCTTGCTGTTGGTGTCACATCTTTGGCTGACAAAATGATCGTGCCAATTTTTGGCCATCAATATGCTGGCTCCATTCCTGCTTTGCAAATTTTGATTTTGTGTTTGCCATTTTCTTTCATTTGTTTCCCGCTTGGCGCCATGCTTAACGCTAGTAACAAGCAACACTGGAACATGTGGTCGCTAGGACTGACAGCTTTGGTCAATTTGATTTTAAATCTTTTGTTGATTCCGGTTCTTAGTTATGTTGGTTCAGCTTGGGCGAGTCTGATCAGTTATATCTTTCTTTTTGCTAGTGGCGTATTCTTGGTCAACAAGATTTTGCCGTATCCGAAGAAAACTTTGCTTTGGAATTTTATCAAGATCGGTGTGGCTGCAGTTATCATGGGTTTGGTTTCAGAATTTTTAAAGTTAAAATTAAATTTCATGATTGTCATTCCGGTTGCCGCTGTTGTTTATTTAGCTTTAATTTATGCTTTCGGTGTTTTTAGAAAAGAGGATTGGCAGGAAATGAAAATGATGTTATTTAAAAAACAAATTTCATAATTTAGAAGATGATTGTTTCAGTAATTATTCCAACTTATAATCGTATCAAATATTTGCCGCTGGCATTAGAAAGTTTAGCGTTGCAAAATTTTGCCAAAGATGAATTTGAAGTGATTGTGATCGACGACGGAAGCAGAGAAGACTGCCAGTCGGTGATTGATAGTTTCAAGGATAAATTAGATTTGCAGTTGATCAAATTGAATCACGGCGGTGTGTGCAAAGCCAGAAATGCCGGGGTCAAAATTGCCAAGAGTGATATCCTAGCTTTTTTTGACGATGATGCCGTAGCAGACCCCAATTGGCTCCAGGCGATAGTCGAGTCTATGAAAAGTGAAAATATGCTGGTAGGTAGGGTAAAGCCCCTAAATCGGCCATTTTGGGGCTATTTTGCCCCTCATTATGACCGAGGAGAGGCTATGAAACCGGCAAACTCGCTTTTGGAGGGTAATTGCGCCATTAAGCGTTCCGTCTTTGATAAAGTTGGATTGTTTGATGAAAATATTGACTACGGTCACGAAGGTCAAGAATTTTTAAATCGCGCCCAAAAGTTTTTTGTTTTGACTTATTGTCCGACGATGGTTATCTATCATGACTACGCTTTTGGCCTAGCTGATTATCTTGGCAAGCAATTTAAATTCGGCGAGAAGTCAGCTTATCTAAAAATTAAAAACGGTGAGAATAAAATTGTCGGAGTGAAAGAAAAAAATGAGGTGTTAGAAAAATTACCAGTGATGAAAAAAATAACAATCAAGCTGATCGCTCGTCTCGGTTATTTTTTTCATGTTTGGGGATTTTTGTCGGGACAGAAAAAATACAAATAAAAAACCGGCAACGCAAGGCGCGTTAACCGGTGAGTTCTTTGAAATCAAATACTTGTTCAGGAGTTATAGACTCTACAGCCCATTCAAAAAGAAAACGATCTGGATCTTCTTGTTTGGCCTCTTCAATAGAATGAAGTCTTCGTTGGACTCTTTGGATTCTTAGTCCTTGAGCTCTTGAGTTTTTTCGTTGAAGATCTTCATTTTCCTTTTCTATTTCTTTTTCTATCCGCTTCTTTTCGGCCTCGGTAAATTTCGTCGCAACATGTCGCAGATCAAATTTATCCTTGTGATACATTTGCAATTTTGAGATAGTGCGTGAGCCATCAAAGGAACGGCGATAGAGAGCTTCCACCTTCATCTTGTTGTAAGCGGTAGTGATGACGTTCGGATTGAAGTCGGTGTAGCGGGAAACCAGATAGACTGTTGATCCAAGAAGTTTGCACTCCTTGATGATACATGGCGCCGTATAGTTTTTTTCTTGATCAATGTAGGTATAGTGATATCTAGCAATGACAATTCCCTGAGAGAAACTTTTTAAGATGGTGGCGCTTACTTTTCGATGGAATACTAATGGTGGTTCATTATCCTCTCTTTTAAACTCGATTTGAAATAATTCCTTTAGTCTTTTGATAGCGTGAAATGTAACGGTAGCCATGAGTTTGGCCTCCTTTCCTAGTTTTAAGGTGCGTGGTGCAAAAGCCTTTTGGGCCCAGTAGTTTACAAAAAATTATATCATTATATTAATAAAATGTCAAACAAAGTAATTAGCGTTATTATTCCGGTTTATAACAGTGCCAAAACGATTGGCGAATGCCTCTCTAGTGTTCTGGCTCAGGATTATCAAAATCTGGAGGTTTTATTGGTCAATGATGGCTCAACGGATAATCTAGATGAGGTTATAAAACCTTGGCAAGATAAGATTAAATTGTTTAGTCAAGAAAATAAGGGTGCGCCATCGGCTCGTAATTTCGGCTTTCGCGAAAGCAAAGGGGAATATGTAATTTTTTGTGATGCCGATATTATTATGAAGCCAAATTTTTTGTCCAAGATGCATGATGCCTTGGTGGAAAATCCAGACGCGGCCTATGCCTATTCGTCATTTAAATTCGGTTGGAAAAAATTCAAATCATTTCCATATTCTGAAGAGAGATTAAAAGAGATGCCGTTTATTCACACAACATCTTTAATTCGCCGAGAATGGTTTCCTGGCTTTGATGAAAAATTTAAGAAATTCCAAGATTGGGATTTGTGGCTGACGATTGCTGAGAAGGGTGGATCCGGCATTGGGCTTGATGAATTTTTATTTACCGTCAAATCTGGCGGGACAATGAGTAATTGGTTGCCATCATTTGTTTACGACTTGTCATTTTTTCATGGACTCAAAGTAGAAAAATATCGTGAATGGGAAAAAATAATTAAATCCAAGCATAAAATAACCGCTCATTCAGAACTTGATGGCGGATCACTGGAAATCAAATAATATTATGATGAGATTGCAAAAATTTTTAGCGCTGGCTGGAGTCGCTTCTCGCCGCAAGGCCGAGGAGTTGATTACTAATGGCCAAGTCAAGGTTGACGGCCAAAAAGTCACTGAGCTCGGCACAAGTATTGATGAAGATCGTGCTAAGGTGGAATTTGGTGGCAAAGTTTGGAAAATAAAAAGCGACCTAGTTTATTTCATGCTCAATAAGCCGGTTGATTATATTACTAGTTCTACGAGCGCTCAGGGCAAGTCAGTTTTGGATTTGATAAAAGTCAAAGAACGAGTTTATCCGATTGGCCGATTAGATAAAGATTCTCGCGGCTTGTTGATTTTGACTAACGATGGTGAGCTGACTAATAAATTAACTCAGGCAAAATTTAATCATGAAAAAGAATACGAAGTAATTTTGGATCGAGAGCTTGGTAATCAAAGTAAACGGATTTTTGAAAAGGGAATGATTCTCGATGAAGAAAAATTGCGACCAGTCAAGGTTGTTTCTATTAATGGCGTTAAGGTGAGATTGATTCTGAAACAAGGAGTCAATCGCCAAATCAGACGCATGGCCGAAGCTCTAGGTTATCGGGTGAAAGATTTAAAACGCATTCGCATTGGTAAATTAAATATAGGCAATTTGCCGGAAGGGAAGTGGAAAGTTATCAAAAAAGAAGATATTATTTAAATATGAAATTATCTATCGTTATCGTTTCTTGGAATACCAAGGAATTACTCAAAAAATGTTTGCAGTCAATATCCGCTTCGCTCGGTGATTTTGATCGCGAAGTATATGTCGTGGATAATAATTCCAGCGATGGCACGGCGAACATGGTAGCGCAAGATTTTCCTAAAGTTAAATTGATTGCCAACAAGGAAAATTTTGGTTTTGCGCGAGCCAATAATCAGGCGCTAAAAATAGCGACCGGTGATTATGTTTTACTTCTTAATCCTGACACTGAATTATTTTCCGAAACTTTAAATAAGAGTTTAAATTTTATGGCTGATCACGGCGATGTTGGCATTATGGGTTGTAAACTTCTTAATGGCGATAAAACCCTTCAACCGTCAGTGCGAAAATTTCCGACTATCGGTCCGATTGCCATGATGTTTTTGAAATTACCAAAACTTATTTCTCACTTGAAATCCATTGATAATTATTTAGCTACCGATTTTGATTATACTCGCGAGCAAGAGGTTGATCAGGTGATGGGCGCCTACATGATGGCGAGTAGGGAAGTGCTTGATAAAGTTGGTTTGCTTGATGAAAGATTTTTTATTTGGTTTGAAGAAGTTGATTGGTGCAAGCGCGTAAAGAAGGCCGGATACAAAGTCGTCTATTATCCTGGCGCCGAGTTGATTCATTATGGTGGCAAAAGTTTTGCTCAAGAAAAAGTGGCCACCAAGCAAATTAATTTTTTCAAAAGTGCCATGAAATATTTTTTAAAGCATGGATTTTTTGGTTAAGCTATGATTCTCTTTATTATCTTTTTTATTTTGAGTTTAGTCAGCGCTTGGGCGTATTTTTTTAGCTCACGGCGTTTTTCTTTTGACTATTTATTTTTGTCACTATGGCTTATGGCAATTGGTGTGGCGCAGTGGCGGCTTAGTCCATTAGAAAATCCTTGGAGCTTTAATTTCTGGCTGATTATTTTAGGATTATTGGCGGTTTTCGGTGGATTATATTATTTATTTAATAAATTCTGGTCAAAGAAAATAACTGAAATAAAAAAAGAACCAAAAATATCAGGCAAACTTTTTGCTTGGATTTTGGCCTTGATGACCTTGGCAGGCGTGGCCACTAATCTCTATATTTTTTCTCGTTTTAGCACTTTGCCAATTTTATCTTCGGCACCCGACAAGATGCGTTTCGTTATTAATAAAGAAATTTTCGGTGTTTGGGAATACTTGGCTCTCATCGCTCGTTGGTCAATTCCACTGAGTTTCTTTGGTCTGATGATCTACAAAAATAAATCCAAATGGATTAAAGCTGCACTGATTGCCAATATTGTCATTGGTTTTGGCTTGTTGTCACTTTATGCTTCGCGCCTCGTGATTGTCTTTGCCGTGCTGATTAGTTATTTTATTTATCTGATTTGGCATTATGGCCAGTTGAAATTTAAACAATTAGCCGTGGCGACAATTATTGCTGTGGTCGTGGTATTGGCCGTTTCCTCGGTGATCCCAGCCGTGCGTCAGTTTATTACTTATCGCGATTATTACACGACCGATAGTGATCCATATAATTATCTGCTTCACTTGTCTGAAATTAAAATTCCCAAAGCCTTGTCTTTTGTGACGCCGCTATACTTAGTGCCAGTTTTCAATCTGCAGGAGTTGATGCGCGCGAGTGTTTATTTTAACGCTGGCAATTATTACTATGGCCGCTACGAGTTGGCCGCTTTTAATCCCTTGCTTAAATTATTTCATCTTCCGCAAGCCACGGTAGCAATTCCCTGGAAACAGATTTTTTTGCCTTGGTGGGTGACTGGCACTTTCTTGTTTTACGGTTTGGCAGATTTTGGCTTAGCTGGAATATTTGTCACAATAATTATTTTGGCCTTAATTTTATCCTTGGTTTTTCAATTGGCCATAAAAAAACAAAGTCTTTTGACAGCCTTGCTGTTCGCTTATTTTAGTTTTGTGGTGATAATGAGTATTTATACAAATTACTTTTTCCGTCCAGAATTTTATTTGGATTTAATGGTTATATTTTTTGTTGGACTTATTTTATCTTCTAAATATTTTGTGTCATCCCGGACTTGATCCGAGATCCATGCCTCCCCGCATTTGTGTCATCCTCGCGTATGCGGGGATCCAGATTTGCATTTCTTCCTCCACCTTACGAAGGGGGAGGTCAGGAGGGGGTCTAGCTTGTCCTTGTTATTTTAAACAAACAAAGTCTTTCAATCTTCCCCAGCTATTGCTATGCCACTTTTTTTAGAAAAAAGTAGCGCAAAAAATCGCAAGCAGGAAAAAATCATGGCTGAATTTTTCATTCCGTTCACTAAATCACCCAAAGTCGCAGTAGCTCCTGGGGTGATTTGCCCTAACGGGCCGTTCACTCCCATGAAAAATCAGCACAATATTTTTAATGCTTGCAGGGGATGCAAATACAAATGCTGGTTAATTTAATGTAAATTTAAACAAAATATCTTTAAACATTGACAAAAAACAAGAGATATGTTATTATGACCAGATGCTAATTTAGCATTTAGGACATCACAATTCAAGAGAAAAGAGGAAGTAGATTATGAAAGGTCCTAGTAAGCTCGCCATGTTTGTCGTATTTGGTGTGATGGGGTTGGTGTTTGTCGTTTGGGTAACGGAAATTGCATATGTCTGCCTCAGGGAGAAGACGCCCATAAACGACAAGGTCTTTCTTGCTGACTACAGAAATAGCAAGGAGACGGTTAAAGTGAAGCCGGTAGTAGTCAGCGGTAGTCATCACACCTGGCAACCAGTTGGGGTATGGTTTCACTTCAGGAATTACCCGCATGGAGCCATCTCACGTCTTCTTGAAAATTTCGAGAGGGAGAATAGGGATGTGGTGATGACCGACTGGAAGCCACAATTTCATTACAGTAGTGGTCAAAGTGGTAATCCAGATCTTTTTCTTATGGGCATCTGGATTGATCACCGTCCTCGCCGACCAGACGAGTATCCCAATGTGGAAGCAACAACTGCCACGTTGCGGGCGAAATGAAATAAGTTGTTCTATTTTTTACCCACGCCAGCGTTCATCTCGAATGTCTGGCGTTTTTTAATCCAAAATATCATTAATAATCTCACCATTACCACGGACAAACTCTTCTCCTGTCATGGCATTTTTTCCTTCAATCTGAAGGCTGTCCAAAACTAGATAGTTATTGCCACAGGCCACCGCCAAATCTTTTCCATCGAGAAAAACCTCGCCGGTTTTTTTGTTGGCACCAAGTTCTGAAGATTTCTTGATTTTAACAGAAGGAAAGATTTTTATTTTTTTGCCTTGCCAAGATGTCCAGGAAACTGGCCATGGATAGAAGGCTCTGATT
>CAIVNC010000038.1 GCA_903907165.1 Candidatus Buchananbacteria bacterium | reverse complement strand
TCGCAACGCCAGCAATGAGGGTAGCTGTGTTCATATTTTTCTTTGGCAAAAAGCAAACCTTTGCCAGCGAGATATTGAATAATTTTTACATCAGTAGATTGCGTGTCTTCAATCGGTTTGACATTTAGTCCTGCAAAATCCAAAACTTCATCTTTAAAATGGCCATCCATTTTGACATTTTGAATCATCGGCAAATTTTTCTCTTTGCCCAAATTCAAATCGTCTTCACCAAAAGCTGGCGCGATATGAACAACACCCGTGCCGTCTTCGGTTGTCACAAAATCAGCACTGACGACAGTGTAAATATTTTCGTAATTTTTATCCAAGTAATACGGAACAAGTGGTTTATATTTTTTACCAACGAGCGTCTCGCCTTTTACTTCGCCAACGATTTCAAAAGTTTTATCTTTCATCACATTCTCTACTCGTTCTTTGGCGACAAAATAAATTTCATTTTCAATTTTAACTTTTGCGTAAACAACTTCTTCTCCCACGGCCAAAGCCACATTCGCTGGCAAAGTCCATGGCGTAGTTGTCCAAGCCAGGATAAAAGTTCCCGGTTCATCGACGAGTTCAAATTTGGCAGTTGCCGATAAATCTTTAATATCTTTGTAACCCTCACTCACCTCTTGCTGAGAAAGAGTCGTTTCACAACGAGGACAAACATGCATTGATTTGTAGCCTTCATAAACCAAACCTTTGTCATACAGTTCCTTGAATACCCACCAAATGCTTTCCATGTAATCAAGATCCATGGTCTTGTAGGAATTTTTCATGTCGGCCCAACGACCAAGACGAGCCACGGTTTTTTTCCATTCCTCAACATAACCGGAAACTCGTTCACGGCAAAGCTCATTGAATTTATCAATGCCAAAATCAATAATATCTTTCTTGCTCTTAAAACCTAATTCTTTTTCAACAATGTTCTCGATTGGCAAGCCATGGCAATCCCAACCCCAACGACGCTCCACGTAATATCCTTTCATCGTCCAATACCTGGGCACAACGTCTTTCATCACACTACCAACAAGATGGCCATAATGAGGCGTGCCCGTAGCAAACGGCGGGCCATCATAAAAATTAAAAACCGGGCCATTTTTGGTTGCCTCGAGAGTCTTTTCAAATATTCCATTTTTTTGCCAATAGTCTTGAATGGCTTTTTCCCGTTCAACTACGAGATTAGATTTACTTTCTGTCGCCATAATATTGATATTTATAGTTTTAAATTTGCTCTTATCTTACAATTTTATTGGGTTTTAGTCAATAAAAAAACCGCCTTGCAAAAACATCGCAAGACGGGTTAAAAACAAAACGAACTGAGGTAGATCAGGCAATCCTACCATTCACTGGCTTCAAATAGGCGGCGTAATATTTTCCGCACGGATTTGGACCAAATGATTTATTATCCGTTTGAACCATAAATGAATCTTCACGAACTTCCCCCTGCCAGAAATAACAGCAGCGGACGGAGTGAAAGGTTCCCAAAAGATCCAACGTGGCGAGATAAACACTGCCACAAAAACATACTCGCGAACAGTCGATCTTCCAATCCTCCGGATAAAACTCGGGATTGTTTACAAGAAAATGATACAGGTTGGCGTTTGGAAGGAGATATTTAAAGTTGCGTTGATCCATTATCTCTTTGATATTATCTTGAGTAATTTCACAAATAGCCAACTCGTCGTCTCCAACATAAACCTTGCCTTTTATCTTCCGAATCGTGGTCTCTCCGACAAGATAGCTACCGGGATCATCATTCCGTAAGCAGGGATAGTTATCCCATTTTTGTTTCAGGTCAAAATCGATAACGTCTCTGAAAATGCCCTTGGATTGCTGAAACTTTTTCCCGGCCTCTTCGAGTTTTCTTGTGAAAAACTCTTTGCCCTCGGAATTCAGCCATTCCAGGATCTCGGGACCAACTCGCAATTCTGCGAAAACATCCTTGATGGTTGTGTACAGTGAAACGCAAATCGCGATGACCTGACCGATCAGCGTCCAATTGAGTCCCTCTTTCTTCTCACTCATGATAATCACTCCCTTTCCTCTCCCCATTGCCGCGCTCTATAAGCGCCTCCGGATTAAGGAATTTGGTTTGAACTACCGCTCGGCTTCGCCGCAGCATTTGAATCACCTAATCCTAGATAAACCAAATGCCATGGCGAAATCCGCTTATTTAAATAAAAAGGACAAACTCATTAATTAGACTAGCCACCTGAAGCTTTTTTGTCAAGTATTTTGGGTAATGTGTACACACATATGGCGGTTTTCCAAGCAATATGCCAAGATACAGCCCTATGTGTACCAAATTACCAAGTGACGCCCTAGGAGAGCGTTTGAGATGGGTTTTACCCATTATTACTAAACAGATAAGGCTTAAG